>DATBWD010000230.1:0-2038 GCA_036515015.1 Tepidiformaceae bacterium | reverse complement strand
TCGGCTCGCGCTCCCGGGAGCGTGGAGAGGAAGGAGCCGCCAGCGTCCGGGCATCGGTCCCCGATGCCAGAGCCACGGGTGGCGAAAACGCCGAGGTGGTCGCTGATGCCGATGTGGTCTTCCTCACGTTTCCCTACGCAGGGCAGGAGGCGACGCTGGCCGCACTTGGGTCCGCGCTTGACGGGAAGATCGTCTGCGATGTCGTGGCGCCGCTTGAGTTCGTCAAGGGCGTCGGAGCGGTGGGAATGACGGTGCCCGTCAACAGCGCCGCGGAAGAGGCCGCCGCCCAGTTGCCGGCCGCCCGTGTCGTGTCGGCCTTCCAGAACATGAGCGCTGAGAAGTTGATGGAACTGGATCACCCGGTCGAGGCCGATGTCCTCGTCTGCGGGAAGGACGCTGAGGCGAAGCAGGTCGTCATCGGCCTCGCGAACCAGATCGAAGGCGTCCGCGGGATAGATGGTGGCGGCCTCTCGAACAGCCGCTATGTGGAGCTGATTACCTCGTTGCTCATCAACCTGAACCGCAAGCACAAGACCCAGACCAGCATCAAGATTGTTGGGATCGACTGATGCCCACCGTGCGCAACGGCGACACCAACCTCTACTACGAGACGATGGGCGTCGGCCCGCCGGTCGTCATGAGCTATGGGATTGGCGGCAATGGACGGCAATGGTGGGAAGACTTCCCCGCGGCGCTGGCCGAGCACTATCGCCTCATCATCCTCGACAACCGGGGCACCGGTTTCAGCGACAAGCCCGACACGCCGTGGACTATCGAGGACGTCGCCTCGGACTTCAACGCGGTCATTGACGATGTCGGGCTCGAGTCGTTCCACCTGCTCGGGTGTTCCCTTGGGAGCGTCTTCGCCCGTCACTACGTCCGCCTAAGTGGGGGCGAGAGAATCCGCTCGCTGAGCCTGCTCTGCGCACCGAACGGCATCAGCGCGACCGAAGAGGACTTGCGCACGGCCCTCTTTTGGGACCGCTCGAAGCCCCTCCTCGAGTCCGCGGCCGCTGGTTGGCCCATCGTCCATCCCGATGAGTGGGTTGAGGCGAACCGCGCCCTCCTGACTCAGCGCTTCGAAGAGTCGATGCAGAACCCGACTCCCGCGGCAACATTCCAATTCCAGCTCCAGGCAGTCCAGCAAGCGGGTGACATCGCAGTAGCGAACCAGGCCGTCGCGGGCTACGACTGGCCCGTGCTGGTGATGCATGGGAAACGAGACCGGCTCGTCCCCTTCGAGAACGGCGTAACGCTGTCGCAGGCCATTCCCCGCGCGCGATTCGAGGTTCTCGAAGGCGCGGGACACAATTTCTGGCAGCACGAGCCGGCGCGGTCGGCCGAGATCGTGCTCGACTTCCTCAACGAGGCGGAAGGACGGGGGACCCGCTGATGGCACTCACTGTCTTTGGCATCCAGGGCCTCCCGGAAATAGCCGCCGGCAGCGATCTCGCCACGATGGTCTTCGATGCGGCACAGGAAGGCGGCACACCGCTCATGAGCGGCGACGTCGTCGTCGTTACGTCGAAGATCGTCTCCAAGGCTGAAGGCCGGGTGGTCCGCCTCGACGAAGTCGACGTCTCTCCATTTGCCCGCGACTACGCCGAGCGATGGGAGAAGGAGCCGGGCATCGTCGAACTCGTCTTGCGCGAGTCGCGGCGCGTGGTGCGCCAGGTGGGGCCCATCCTCATCACCGAAACCCGCCACGGGTTTGTCTGCGCCAATAGCGGCGTCGATCAGTCGAGTTCCGGCGGCCACGGGCTCGCCGTGCTCCTGCCGCTCAACCCGGATGCGAGTGCGATGCGGATGCGGCAAGAGTTCGGGCGTCGCGGCCTCGAGATCGCCGTGATCATCTCCGACACCTTCGGCCGCCCCTGGCGGGAAGCCCAGACCGACATCGCCATCGGTATCGCCGGCATGCAGCCGGTCACCAGCTACATCGGGCAGGTCGACCCCCACGGCCACGAGTTCCGGGTCCAGGCGCTCTGCACTGCCGACGAACTTGCGGGCGCTGCTGAACTGGTGAAGGGCAACCTCA
>DATBWD010000229.1:0-2292 GCA_036515015.1 Tepidiformaceae bacterium | reverse complement strand
CTGCTCCCGCGTGCCCGCGAAATGGCCGCGAAACTGTTGGCGAAAGACCCCATCTCCATCGCCACCACGAAGACCACCACCCGCGCCCTCGCCAACCTCATGGTCCCTGCCGAGGCGACGCACAACGACCCCGACTACCTCATGCTCGCCCGCCTCCTTCGCTCCGAACGCGCCGCCGCCGAAGGACGAAGTGATGGCTGACCGGGTCCTCGGAAAGGTCGCCGTCGTCATAGGCGGTGGGCAGACGCCCGGCGAAACGATCGGCAACGGCCGCGCCACCGCAATCCTCCTCGCTCGCGAAGGCGCGAAGGTTGCGGTCGTCGACCGCTCCCTGCCCTCCGCCGAGGAAACCGTGGCGATGATCAGGGACGAGGGCGGCGAGGCGGTCGCTCTCGCTGCAGATATCACCCTCGAAGACCAGGTACGCCGCGCCATCGAAGCAACCGCCAGTCGCTTCGGCCGCATCGACATCCTCCACAACAACGTCGGCGCCAGCCTCGCCCTCGGCGACGCCACGGCCACGGACCTCACCGTCGAAGCCTTCGACCGCCTCTACGCGGTCAACCTCCGCGGTATGTGGCTCGCCTGCAAACACGCACTCCCGGTCATGCGCGAGCAGCGCGCCGGCTCAATCGTCAACATCTCTTCGATGGCCGCCCGTTCGAACTATCCCTACGTCGGGTACAAGACAACGAAGATCGCCGTCATCGGCCTCACGGAGAACCTCGCCGCCGCCAACGCCTCCTATGGCATCCGCGTCAACACCATCCTGCCCGGCCTCATGAACACCCCGATGGCGGTCGAGTCTCGCGTCGCCGCCGGCACCCCCCGCGAGGAAGTCATCGCCGCCCGGGATCGCCAGGTGCCGCTCGGGCGCAAGATGGGCACTGCCTGGGACGTCGCCTACGCGGCACTCTTCCTCCACAGCGACGAAGCCCGCTTCATCACGGGAGTCTCGCTTCCCGTCGATGGCGGCACCGGCGTCGCTTCCCGCTAAACCCAGGCCGGTACCCGAGCCGTCATGATGACTGACACTCGCGGTACCCGCGCTCGTCGCTCTGCCGTCACCGGCCCGGCTGACGCACCCGTTGACAGCTGGCGTAAATTCTATCTGCGCTGATCGGTGCGTCATTCCGTCACTGCCACCTTCAACCGGCGGAGGGTTCCCATGTTGAGTTCGATCATCAAAGGCATTTGGAAGAAATCGCTCCAGCCCGTGCTGGCCATCCCTTGGAACTTCGAGGGAGGCCTCGGAGGGTTCCTCTCCCGTCGCGCCACCCAGGTCGCGCTTCTCCTCGCAATCCTCGTCGGCGTCCTCGTCGGCGTCGTCGCCGTCGCCGTCGTGGGCCTCGTGCTCTTCCTTGCCTGGATCTTCATATCCGCCGTTACGCTCCTGCTCACGGTGGTGGTCGCTGCCTGGCTCAAGGTGTTCAAGCCCGAACCCGTCCGGCCGTTCCAAACCGCCGATGACTCGCTCCCGCAACTGATCCCGCCCGCCGAATTCGACCCCGTCCGCACCTTCGGCCCTGACAACCCCGACCGTGTGTTCGATGGCGTCTTCGAAGGCGGCGGCATCAAGGCCATCGCCCAGGTCGGCGCCATCCACATGGTCGAAAGCCTCGGCATGCGCCCCGAACGCCTCGTCGGCACCTCCGGGGGAGCGATCGTGGCCGCCGGCATCGCGGTCGGTGGCAGAGCCGAAGACCTCTGGCGCGTCATGGCCCGTGCCGACCTCACCTCACTGCTCGATGCCCGCTGGCTCCCGAACGTCCGCTCGTGGCGCCATCCTCTTTACGGGATTACCCCGCTCATCCTCCCGCTCTTCAAGAAGTTCGGCCTCATGCGCGGCGACGAGTTCATCAACTTCATGCGCCAGGGCATCGCCTCCATCCACGGGCCCTTCTTCGGCAACGAACACGTCACCTTCGGCGACATCGACCGCGAGTGGCGCGCCGGCCTCGATGCCCGGAACCTCGCCCAGCCCGCCCCCGGCGTCAACCGTCTCTCCGTCATCGCCACCGACGCAACCCGCCGCCAGTTGATCGTCCTCCCCTGCGACATCGGCGACTACTGTCGCAACCCCGGCGGTCTCTGCTCGGGCTGCGAATCCGGGACCGACCCCTGCCTGACTCCCGAGACCCTCGAAGTTGCGTTCGGCGTCCGGATGAGCATGGGCATTCCCTTCCTGTTCGAACCTGTCAGGTTGCGATTCAAGGTCGCGAAGCCCGGGGGCGGGTGTCGCGACGGCGGCGAATGCCTCATCGTCGATGGCGGCGTCGCGAGCAACTTCCC
>DATBWD010000228.1:0-16348 GCA_036515015.1 Tepidiformaceae bacterium | reverse complement strand
TCGCCAACGTGAAGGAGTGGGAACTGTTCTGCGCCCTGATCGAGCGCGACGACATGGCGGTCGACGCGCGGTTCGCAACGAATCGCGCGCGGCTCGAGAACGTCGATGCACTGGAGCAGGGGCTCATCGAAGCGCTGAAGCATCGGACGACGCAGGAGTGGTTCGACATCCTCGAGCCGGCGAACGTGGGCGCCATCGGCAAGGTGAACTCGATCGCGGACCTATTCGAGGACCCCCACGTGGCTGAGCGGAACATGCTCGTGGAGATCCCGTTGCCGTATGGCAAGTCGGGGTCTCTGAAGCTGCCCAACTCGCCGTTGCATCTTTCGAAGACGCCGCCGGTTGTCGGCCGGCCCATGCCGGAGCACGGGGGAAATACCACCGAGGTGCTCTCGCACTGGCTTGGAATGAGCGAAGGGGACGTCGAGTCGTTGCGGCAGGCGGGCGTGGTCAAGTAGCTTCTCGGCGAGGGCGCAGAGGGGTAGGCTGAGCGGCGGCGGTCGAGCCCACCGGCCCGCAGGGGAGTCGCGGCCGCCGGCACTGTCAAAGGAAAGGGCTTCAGTGTCCGAGGAGGACGGGAGACCGATGAGCAGTGCCTGGAACCCCGAGCAGTATTCCCGGTTTCGCGACGAACGAAGCCAGCCATTCTTCGACCTGGTGGCCCTGGTCCGGCCCATCTCCGGTGGCCGGGCAGTCGACCTGGGGTGCGGCACCGGCGAACTGACGAAGATCCTGCACGAGACGGTCGATGCCGCGGTCACGGTCGGTATCGACAACTCGGAGACGATGCTGGAGCGGAGCGCCGAATACGCGGGCAACGGGCTGCGATTCAAGCTGGGGACCATCCTGCGGTTCGCGCCGTCGAAGCCAGTTGACCTGGTGTTTTCGAACGCAGCGCTGCAGTGGGTGCCCGAGCACGAGCCGCTGTTCGAGCGATTGGCCGCGGGCCTGGCGCCGGGCGGGCAACTGGCCGTGCAAATGCCGGCCAACCACGACCACCCCTCTCATCTGATCGCGCACGAGATCGCTGGTGAGGAACCGTTCCGGGCGCTGCTGGACGGCTACATCCGGCAGGTGCCGGTGCGGGAGCCGGAGTGGTACGCGGCACTCCTGGACCGGCTCGGGTTCGCAGAGCAGCACGTGCGGATGCAGGTCTACACGCACCACCTGGAGTCTCGGGACGAGGTGGTCGAGTGGACGCGCGGGACGCTGCTCACCGACTACCAGCAGCGGATGCCGGCCGAGGCCTTCGACGGATTCCTGGCGCGCTACCGTGAGCGGCTGCTGCCGCAACTCAGCGACAGCCGGCCGTACTTCTATCCGTTCAAGCGGCTGCTCATCTGGGGGCGGAAGCCTGCCGCCGGTTAGTAGGGCTGGTTTTGCTCGAAGATGCGGCGGGGGTTCCTCACGGTCATCTGCTCGATGGAGTCATCGCTCACGCCGCGCTCGCGGAGCATTGGGACGATGTCGACCGGGATGTGGGTGAAGTTCCAGGAGGGCAGGTACTGGTCGACGATGCCCTCGGGGAGCCAGTCGAGGTGGCAGGAAGCGTCGTGGGAGAGGGTGATGCGGCCGGCGTAGCCTTTTTCAACGAGCGCGGCGACCATGTCCGCGCGCTGGCTGTCGTTGCGCGGCTGCTGGAGGCCGATGCGGTCCATCCCGCAGTAACTGCCGTTGTCGATGATCTCCTCGAGGTAGGAGATGTCGTCGGAGTCGTCGGAGTGACCGATGACGACACGGCCGAGGTCCACGCCTTCGTCCTTGAAGATGCGCTGCTGGTCGAGGCCGGTGCGGTTGGCCGGGTAGGTATGGGTGCAGATGGGCACACCGGTGGTTCGGTGCGCCTTCGCCGAGGCGCGGAGGACGCGCTCGTTCATCGGGTGCATCTCGGGCTCGGTGGCGCACTTGATCACGTTGGCCCTAACGCCGGAGTCGCCGATGCCTTCAGTTATGTCGCGAACGAAGAAGTCGACCATCACCTGATCCGGGCGGTGGTAGAAGTAGAACGGGATGGTGTAGTAGAGGCCGGTCGCGACGATGATCTGCATCCCGGATGTCCGGGCCGCCTCTGCGATGAAGGCCGGGTCGCGGCCGAGATCGATGGGAGTGAGGTCGACCATGGTGGTGACGCCAGCCTCGCGCGCACGTGTAAGCCGGGCAACCGCGTTTTCCATCTGGGCATCGCGGTCGAACAAGGCGGGATACTGCTGATAGATGGGCGGCCAGAGGACGATGACGTGCTCGTGCATGAGCGTGAAGCCCATGTCCGACGTGTCGATGGGGCCTGTGGCGGACTGGATGGTAGCGATGGTTGCGGCCTCCCCCGGGATATAGGCCGAAACCATACGCGAATGGGGCGTGGCCGGACAGGCGGGCCTACCGCCCGACGGCGCCCACCGATTCGTGGACGGCCTCGGCGGCCGTCGCCATGGGACTCGCCATCGGGCTCGATGTGACGCCCCGGCGGCTGCCCTTTTCGGCGACGCGGTAGATGAGGCCCTGGCCGCTCGCAAGCTTCAGCTGCGCATGGAGCGCGGGCATGCTCGCGAAGAAGAACGTGATGAACGCCATGAGGGGCCACATGCCGAAGCTCGCAATGAACGCCGTGCGCGAGACGTAGTCCGGGCGAGGGCCGCGCGTCTTCAACTCGAAGATGATCATCGCGATCAGCGGGAACAGGCAGAAGTAGATAATCCCGGTCGCAACGGTGAGGTACACCCACGGCTCGACGGGGTTCGAGAAGTCGCCGCGGATCATTTCGCCGATGTGCCAGCCGGGGCCGGGAAGCTTGATTTCGCGGGCGAGCCACCACGAGGGCATGTCGGCGCCGAAGTACTTGGTCAGCATCATTGGCACGTGGGCGCCCATGGTGACGATGTACCACTGGGACATCCAGAGGACGTGCACCTTCGTCACGGCGCCGGCAAGGAGGAGCCGTCGCTTGATTCCCAGCGGCGAGCGCCCGAACGAAGCGCGCCAGGCATAGGGAATGTCGCTCGCGCCCCAGGCGTGGCGGACACTCTGCGCGTAGTGCGCGCGCATCGTCTTGAAGTAGCCATCGGTGAGGACGCAGTCGTTGCCGAGGGGCAGGAAGATGGGCTCGACGTGGACGCGGTCGCCGAGGGTGTAACAGCACTTCAGGTAGACGTGCCAGTCCTCGGGGATGACTTCTTCGTCCCAGTAGTCGACCTCGTGGAGCATGCTCCAACTTACCGAGTAGCAGGAGGTGGGGAACTTGACGCTCCCGGGCATCACGAGGTTGGAGGTCCGGTTGATCCCGGAAAGGCCGTCGGGGAGGCGCAGCGGCGCCGGGATGTCCCAGATGTTGTTCGAGTTGAAGATGGTCGGCTGCCAGAACGTCCGGTAGCGGTCTTCGTTCGCGAGGAAAAGGTAATTCAGCGCGGCGAAGTGCTGCGGGTGGAACACCGCGTCGGCGTCGCAACTGGTGATGGTGAAACGATCGATGTCCATGCCCGCGTGCTCGATGAGGCGCGTGTGGGCTTCACGAGCCGCCCACGCTTCGTTGGAACCCTTGCCCGGTGTCTCAGCGGGGAGACCAGCCGGGTGGTAGGTGGCGAACATGTCGTTGAAGCGGGAGCGGAAGCGCATGATGAGCCGGGCGGCTTTGGCGCGCGAGGCCGCCTCGCGGGCCTCCATGGCCATGACGACCACAAGCTGCGAAGCATTCGACTGCGCGGCCAGCGAGTTCAGCGTGCGGGCAAGCCCCTCGTCGCTCTCGTTGTAGTTCGGGATGATGACCATATGGCGGGGCCAATCCCAGTCGGGCAGTGCGTCGGGGTCGCGCTGCCAGGCGCGGTGCTTGGCGTACTTGTCGAACCAGGCTGTGCGCTTCCAACGTTCGATGCGGCGGAAGCCGATCATGCAGGAGATGGCTACCGCGTAGGACCTGATCAGCCAGTAGACGAAGAAGGCGACGATGGCCAGGCCGAGGACAAACGGGGTGAAGAACGGCCCCCAGAAAAGCGTGGAGACGATGAAGAGCGAGAGTGTGACCGGGAGGAGGTTCCAGAGCCGGTCTCTCAGTGGGGTTGCTGCGGTGAGCCTGGGTACGGCTACGGCGTCCGCTTTCCAGGGTGCCGAATTCGCACTAGGGGCCGTAATGGCCATAGGTCAGAAGTCCCTCAGAGAGGTTCTTCCTACGCCGCCGAGGTTAGCTGCCGGGCTACGGCCGGAGTTAGCCGCTCCACGATGTGTTGCACCTGTTGGGCGCAACTTTCGCGGATTCGCCCCGATTGATGGTTCCCCCGTTCCGCTCCCGCGGACTAGGCGCGCGATTCGGTGTCGCTTGGAGCAAGGTTGTTCTCAGGACGGCCCGGTGTCAAGCAAGCGAGAGATACGTTTTCTACGATTGACACTGAATCGTAATACCCGTGAGAGGCGGTCGCACCTGGATAGGATGGCCCCGGACGGGCCGAAAACAACCCCGTCAGTGGCCTCCCGACGAGTGTCGCAATGCACACCGACAGGGGGCCGCGAGTATCCCGGGCCGTCGTGAACCGTTTCCTAACCTTTTTGGGCGAACGCCAGGAGGAGCGGCCCGGGCCGGAGGCCATGCGACCGTGTAGGCTACTCGCCATGGAGCTACAGCTGTCGACGCGAGAGTCGTTGATTGACGACATCAAGGAAGTGCAATTCTCCTTCGAACTCTCGGGGGAATTCGTGCCCGGGTTGTTGTACCTCCCGGCCCACGTCGAAGAGCCGTTGCCGCTGGTCTTCATCCAGCATCCGGGGACCAGCAGCAAGGACGACTACTTCGTGGCGGACCCGGCAAAGATGTGGGCGCGACGCGGCTGGGCCTGCGCCGGGATCGATGCCCCGCTCCACGGCGACCGGCGCAATCACGACCCTATGGCGCTCTTTCGGGACCGCAGCCGGTTCCCGGAAATCACGGCGCAGTTCGCGGCGGAATTGTCGGCGGCGATCGACCTGCTTGCCGCGGCGTATCCGATCGACCTCGGGCGGCTCGGGTTCGTCGGCTACTCGTTGGGCAGCATGCTGGGGGTGCCCGCCGTGTCGCGAGACGGGCGGTTCAAGGCGGCGGCATTCTGCCTGGTGGGCGAGGGCGGGATGGTGGGCGCCGCGGAGGGATCGGGGTCGCACGTGCCGGGCCTGGGCGGTGTGGCCGTGAGGATCGTCGCGAAGACGCACGACGAACTCATCTCGCGGGAGGCGACCGAAGCGCTCTACAACGCGCTGCCCGGGAAGAAGGACATCGTCTGGCTGCCGGGGGGCCACTTCGAAATCGGGCCAGATGTAATCAAGGCCTCGGGGGACTGGCTGAAAGCACAACTCTGAGCCGCCTGGCGTGAGTCGGGACCACGGGTGACCGCTGTGGGGCCGCGCGTATACTCGGCGCATCACCACATCACCGAGGCAAGCGACTCATGGGCAACCTTATCGACGGCGGCGAGATCATCGCGCGCATGATCCGGAAGGAAGGCATCGGACACGTCTTCACGCTTTCCGGCGGGCACGTCCAGAACATCTACGAAGGCTGCCTGAAGAACGGCATCCAGGTCATCGACACGCGCCACGAGCAGTCGGCCGGGCACGCGGCGGACGGCTATTCGCGCATCACCTTCAAGCCCGGCGTGGCGGTCGTCACGGCAGGACCCGGGGTCACCGACGTGGTGACGGCCGTGGCGAACGCCTACCAGGCATCGAGCCCGATGGTTTGCATCGGCGGCCGTTCGCCCTTGCGGCAGTACGACATGGGCTCGCTCCAGGACATCGAACTGGGCGGGGTGATGGCACCGATCACGAAGTGGTCGCAGACGGTCTATGAGACTCGGCGGCTGCCCTACTACCTGGCGATGGCCTTCCGCGAGGCGATGACCGGGCGCTACGGGCCGACGTTCCTCCAGGTACCGTCGGACGTGCTTTTTGGCAACGTGGACGAAGACCAGGTCGACTGGCCGGAGAACTACCGGACGCAGGGCGAGATCATGGGGGACCCCCAGCTCATCAAACAGGCGGCGGAACTGATTAAGAAGGCCCAGAAGCCGATGGTGATGGCCGGGTCGGGCGTGTTCTGGCACAAGGCGCACAGGGAACTGGCTGAGTTCGCGAAGACGGCCGACGTGCCGGTCTACACGAACGCGATGGGGCGGGGGACACTCCCGCAGGACAACCCGAACTTCTTCTCGCTCTCACGGCGCCCGGCGTTCGCCCAGGCCGACGTGATCGTGGTCCTGGGGACGCCAATCGACTTCCGCCTGAAGTACGGGCGGTCACCGGCCTGGAACCCGGAGGCGAAAATCATCCAGATCGACATTGACCCGGGCGACATCGGGCGCAACCGCGACTTCGCCATCGGCATCGAGGCGAACATCCGGCAGGCGTTGCTGCAGTTGACCTCGGAGGTCGGCAAGGCCGACCACGCGGAGTGGATGAAGACGCTTCGCGGCCTCGAAGGGCAGGCGGACGCCCAGCGCGAGGTGTTTATGAACTCGGACAGCATGCCGATCCACCCGCTGCGGCTCTGCAAGGAGATCGCCGAGTTCGTCGACGACGACACAATCGTGGTGGGCGACGGGGGCGACATCGTTGCCATCGCGGCAGGGGTGCTGCCGATCAACCATCCCGGGCAGTGGATGGACCCAGGCCCCTTCGGGACGCTCGGGGTAGGCACGGGCTTCTGCATGGCGGCGAGCGTGGCCGCCCCCGACAAGCGCGTCCTGATGGTCAATGGCGACGGCACGTTCGGGCTCAACGGGTTCGACTTCGACACGTTCGTGCGTTTCAACATGCCGGTGGTCTCGGTGATCGGGAACGACCGCTGCTGGCACCAGATTTACGTTGGCCAGAAGGCGCAGTATGGCGAGGAGCGGACGGTGGCGACGAAGCTCGGGGACAACGCGCGCTACGACAAGGTGGTCGAAGGGCTCGGCGGCCACGGCGAGTTCGTGGAGCACCCAGAGCAGATCAAGGCGGCGATTGCGCGTGCCTTCGACAGCGGCAAGCCGGCCTGTGTGAACGTCCTCATGGATCCGAACCCGGCGGGGGTGAAGGGCGGCTACGAATTCAAGTGATTTTCGAGTGCCGACGATCATAGTCGTTCGCGGATTTCGGCTGTTCTTCTTCTCAAACGAAGGGGAGCCGAGGGAACCGCTCCATGTGCACGTGGAGCGGGCAGGCGGCCGGGCGAAATTCTGGCTGGAGCCGGAGGTCCGGCTCGAAAGCGAGTATGCTTTTCCGAAGGGCGATCTCAAGGAAGCCGAGCGGCTGATCCGCGAGCACGCCGACCTGATCAGGAGTCGCTGGCATGAGCACTTCGGTCCGTGACGCTTCGGCTGTGGAGTGCTGGTTCGACGAGGAGAACCTCTGGATCCGCCTGAAAGATGGGCGGCAGTTGAGCGTGCCTCTGAAGTTCTACCCCCGGTTGTTCTATGCGCCCCCGGAAGCTCGTTCGCGTGTGCGGCTGACTGGCGACGGGACCGGGCTGCACTGGCCCGATCTGGACGAGGACATTAGCGTTGAGGGACTCCTGTTGGGCGTGGGGGACACGACCCGATGGGGCGTCGAAGAACGGAGAAAGCTGGGTTCACTATGACCGAATCTCAAGGAAGCGAGTTAATCTACGAAGTCGAGGACCACGTCGCGACGGTGACGCTGAACCGGCCGGAGGCGATGAACGCGCTGACGCGGAGCCTTTACGCGCAACTCGAACAGGCCTTTCGTGATGCCCATCGTGACCCGGAGGTGCGGTGCGTCATCGTGACCGGGACCGGGCGGGCCTTCTGCTCGGGCGACGACGTGAAGCAAATCATGCTCGGCGAGCAGCGCGATGAGACGACACAACGCCTGCGCGACGTACGGCCACGCCCGACGCCCGCGGCAGCGGCCATCCTCGAATGCGACAAGCCCGTGATCGCGGCGGTCAACGGCCCTGCGGTCGGCTGGGGGATGGACCTGACGCTGTTCTGTGACATCCGGATCGCCTCCGAGAGCGCGAAGTTCGGCGAACTGTTTATCAGGCGCGGACTGGTTTCGGACCTTGGCGGACTCTGGCGGCTGCCGGCCGTTGTGGGGCCGTCGAAAGCGGCGGAGTTGCTCTTCACGGGCGAGGTCATCGACGCACAGGAAGCGCTCCGGATCGGGCTGGTGTCCCAGGTGGTGCCGCCCGGGGAACTGCTGCCTGCCGCGCGCGCGATGGCCTCGAAGATCGCCGCGAACCCACCCATCGCGATGCGCTACATGAAGGAAGGCCTGCGCAGGTCACGGAATGCGAGCATGGAGGAGATGGGCGCGTACGTCGGCAGTTCGCTGGCCTACCTGTTCACGACAGAAGACCACCGCGAGGGCGCGCTCAGCTTCGTCGAGCGCAGGGAGCCGGTGTTCAAGGGTCGCTAAGCCGGATAGCGTCCGGTGATGTAGTCGACCAGCTTCCGGAGCTCGCCTTCCTGCTTGATGCTGACCCACCGGGTGAGGTCACCGATCGAGATCAGCCCCACCACTTTCCCGGCCTCCATGACCGGCAGGTGGCGGCAGCGATGCTTCGTCATCAGCGCCATCGCCTGCTCGACGGTCGTCGACGGGTCGACGGTGATGAGGTCGGTTGTCATCACCTCGGCGACACGGATCGAGCGCGGGTCCTTGCCGCCGTCGACGACGCGGCGCAGGACATCACGCTCGGTGAAGATCCCGGCGGGGTGGTCGTCGATGAGGACGAGCAGTGCCCCGACACCGTTGTCGTTCATGAGCCTGACGGCCTCACGAACGGTGGCTGTCGGAGCTATCCCGTAGATCTGGCGGCCCTTGTCGGCCAGCACGGAGTTAACGTGACCATACACGGCACACCTCCTCACTCACACCCTGACATTGTGCAACAGATGTCAACGGCGTGGAGGAGTTATCCGCGCTGGGGCAGCTTGAAATTGTCCCAGGTCACGGTGCGGGTGGGTTCGAGACGGATCCATCTCCAGTTGCGGCCGCGTGCGGTAGCTTCGTTGCGGCGTGGTTCAGCGGGTTCCCCGTGGCCGCCGGCATACTTCGCGCCCATCTGAAGCCGAACTTCCTCGAGATGCGGGTCGGCGTTCTCGGCGGCCGCATCTTCGAGCACCGTTGCGCGACCCTGGAACATAGCTCCCTGGAGTTCCGGGAACCGCTCGTTACGGTCGACGAGGATGGTGGCGACCGGGTTGCGGCGAAGGTTCACGACCTTTTGGCCGCGGCAGTAGGCGTAGATGTTGCCGCCACCCCAGCCAAACCAGAGGGGTGTGAGATTGATGCGGCGCCCCGGCCCGATGGTGGCAATGCGCATGTTCCAGGACGAGAGCATGAGTTCGTTCAGTTCGTCGGGGGTGAGAGACAGTTCTTTGGGGATCGGCACCGGGCAAACCTCGAATGAATGGTGGGCAGATGATACGATGGGAGCCGTCCGCACGCGGGTGTGGTTCAATGGCAGAACGCGACCTTCCCAAGGTTGAGACGAGGGTTCGATTCCCTTCGCCCGCTCCAATTCCATCATGACGCTGCCGCACGAAGGTGCGGCATTTTCGTGTGCGCGGCACTCGCGAAAAGCAAGAGGCCCGGCAGCGGCCTTTGCTGCCGGGCCTCTTCAAAACACCAAACCAGGGAACGGCGGGAGTCGAACCTCAGGCGGCAGATGAAGGACGGGATGACTGGCGGTTACGAAGCCCAACCGTCGTGTCGGTCGAGCGGGTAGCGAGGAGGTCGCGCTGGGCGCGGCGGAGGAAGTCGCGGACTTCGACCTCGCCTTCGTAGCCGGTAATCGAAATGACGGGGTAGACAATGCCCGCCACGTCGAGCGGGATGCAACCACCGAGCGCGACGAGGGCCCTGTCGGCCTTTTCATCAGCGGTGACATCGCGGTCGTCGGAGATGACGGCGGCGAAGACCGGGCCCTGGAGGCGGGCGATGAAGTCGCCGTCGCCGAGGGCCTGGCGCAGGGCTTTGGCCATGGCGGGGAGCATGGTGTCAACGTGTTCGGCGGCTCGTTCGAAGCTGGCCACGTCGGTCAGGACGAGGGAGAAGCCGTGGCCGCTGCGCATGGAGCGCAGCATCTGGCGGCGCAGTTCGAAGACGAAGTGACGGCTGTTCGGCATGCCGGTGCTTTCGTCTTCGTAGGTTCGACCGCGCATGCGGTCGATGGTGTTGTGGAAGCGGCGACCCTGCTCGGACTCTTCGTACCAGAACTGGGCATGCGCGGCAGCGAACAGCGCGGTGGCGAGGATTGGGATAAGCACGTTCCCGTTCGAGCCCGTGGAGATGATGGTTTGGGCTTCGACGAAGAAGATGATGAGCCACAAGCCGAGGGACAATGGCCGCAGGAGACGCATCAGGGGAAGCGACTGCACGGATCCCATCGTCCTCTGATCCACAGAGGGAAATAGGATGCCATTAATGGCCTGCGGCTTGTTCACAGCATGCGCCCCCGGGAGTCTCAGTTAGAAGATCGAACCAGAAGGGGTCTGCCAACAGCCGGGATGCGTAAACTACCTGTAAATCGTTGGGGGTGACGCGCGGATTAGAGCCTCGCAAGGTAGGCGTTGATGCTGTCGGCGGCACGGCGGCCGTCGGCCAGGGCGGTCACCACGAGGTCGGCGCCGTTCACGTTGTCGCCACCTGCGAAGACTCCCGGACGGGACGTCCGGCCGGCCGGGTCGACCTGGATGAGGGCCTTGCGGTCGGACTTTAGCCCGGAAGTGGTCTGGGGCACGAGGGGGTCGGCGCCGTAGCCGATGGCGATGGCGACTGTGTCTGCCGGGAGCATGAATTCGCTGCCCTTCACGGGGATGGGACGGCGCCGGCCCGACTCGTCCGGCTCACCGAGTTCCATGCGCTGGCATTCGACCGCGGTCACGTTGCCGTTGTCGTCGCCAACGATGCGCGTGGGCAGGGTGAGCATTTCGAAGATGACGCCCTCTTCGCGGGCGTTCTTTCGCTCTTCCTGGCGGCCGAGCATCTCCGCTTCGGTGCGGCGGTAGACGCAGGTCACGGACTTTGCGCCGAGGCGGACGGCCGTCCGCACGCAGTCCATCGAGGTATCGCCGCCGCCGATAACCACCACGTTGGTGGGCCTGGCCAGCGGCTCGCGGAGATGGGGCGGCAGTTGGTCCGGGGCGAGGTTACCGCGCACAAGGAAGTCGGTGGCTTTGTGGACACCCCTCAGGTTTTCGCCCTCGATGCCCATCTCGTTGCCGACGCCGGCGCCCGTGCCGAGGAAGACGGCATCGAACTCTCCATCGAGCATCCCGTCTATCGTGATGTCACGGCCGACCCATGTGTTGCAGCGGAACTCGATACCGAGCGCTTCCAGGTGCGCGATGTAGTCGTCGACGATCTGCTTGCGCATCTTGAAGTTGGGGATGCCGTACACGAGGACGCCGCCCGGTTCGGGCCATGCTTCGAAGACGACGCACTTGTGGCCCAGCATGGCCAGGTTTTCAGCGACGGCGAGACCGGCCGGCCCGGCGCCGACGACGGCGACGCGGCGCCCCGTTGGCTCAGGCATGTAGCGGGGCAGCGGATAGCCGCCGAGTTGCTGCCGTTCGAAGTCGGTGCAGAAGGCTTCCAGCTTTCCGATCGTGACGGGCGGTTCGTTGCGGCCATCGGGGCGGATGGCGAAGCCGACGACGCACGCGCCCTCGCAGAGGTTCTCCTGGGGGCAGAGCCGGCCGCACATCTCCGGAAGGTTGCTGGTCTCGCGAAACTTTTCGGCAGCGCCGACGATGTCCCCCACTTCGAGCAGGGCAAAAGCGCCGGGAATGTCGTTGGCCACCGGACAGGCTTCCTGGCAGGGAGCCGAGGGGCACTGGATGCAGCGGGCGGCCTCTATCTTCGCCGAGTTGATATCGAAGCCCAGGTAGGTTTCGTCGAAATTCTTCTTTCGTTCCTCGGCATCCTGCTTGGGGACAGGCTGGACGCTGATGGAAAGGCGGCGGTGGACTTCGTGTGCCATAGCAAGAGCGAGCCGTGACGTGGTGGTGGCAACACGCCGTGCCCGCGAAACCTCGGTCCGTTTCAGGTATTCAAGATCGTAGCGGACGGGGGAACGCTGTCAACGCGAGCCCGTTTTAGTCCCCGAAGCTTCGCGAATCCTGGAACTCGCGGTCGCCGCGCTTGCCCCGGTAGACCCGCATGTCGATGGCGCGGACGACGGCCGGCTGGATTCGGAAGAGGAGCCGGGGCTCGGTCTGCATGTTTTCGAAGAATTTCTCGACATGGGGAGCGCGAGCAGGGTCGCCGCGGCCGACGTACTTCTCGGCCAGTTCGCGCGAGATGGGCCAGATGTCGAAGCCGGGGAGCTCCATCGGTTCGGCTATGCCATCGAAGCCGACGTGACCCGCGACGGGCTCGCTCGCTTCGATGCAGAGCGAGACGCGCGGATCCCTCCGCAACTGGTGACACCAGACACGCGGATAGGTGCCGGTGACCCAGACCACGCCGTCCTTCCAGAGCCACCAGACGGGCACCGTGTAGGGGCGGCCGTCCTGCCGCAGCGTGGCAATGACCCCGACGTGGGGCTGCCGCAGGAACTCGTCGAGGACATCTGGCTTCATCCGTGGCATTGTTCGCTCCTAGTCCTTCGCGCGGCCCTTGAGTTCGTAGCGCGGTGGCTCGATCCACTCCTCGCCGGGCGGGTTCTCCTGGGCGCGAAGGGCGGCGCGGCGCTCCTGCGCTTCGAACTTCGCCGCCTGTTTGATGATCTGCTCACGGTAGCGGGCATGCTCGACCTCGCGAGCGGCACGGGCGGCGCTCGGGTGGCGGGGACGGCCGGGATAGGCGACGAGGCGGCCCTCCTCCGCGATCTGGCGGAGGTGGCTGCGCACGTTGTTGTCGGCGGCACGGCGGAGGCGCTTATCGATGTCGGGGTAGAGGCGGAGCATGATGTCCCAGCTGGTCATGGCCCCACCCTCCTCCAGCGCCTGGAGGATTTGCCGTTCGCGCATGTTGCGATGGTCGATGTAGGACTGGAGGCGTTCGCGGGGGTCGTGTACCAGCGGGCCGTGGCCGGGGCAGATGACCTTCAGGTTGGGGAGCGCGACCAGCCGGGCTAGCGTCTCACGATACGTCTTGAGGTCACCGACGGTGGTGGTGCTGCTGCCGAGGAGCGTATCGCCGGTGAAGAGGACGCCTTCGTCCTCGAGGTAGTAGCAGACGGAGTCCACGCTGTGTCCGGGAGCGAGGAGCACCTGGAGGCGCGCGCCGCCACCCATATCGAAGACCTGGCCTTCGGCGAGCGTGCTGACGCCCTTGCGCGGGAGCCGCCCCTTGAGGAGGGGCACGGCATTCTTCGGCACCGCGATCTCGGTTTCGAACACCTCGCGCGCCCACTTCAGGTTGCCGCTGTGGTCCGAGTGGTGGTGGGTGATAGCGGCGACGGCTATTTCCGCCTTTTCGGTGGCGGCGAGATATCCGCGCAGCATCCAGCGGTAGCGGTCCATGGCTTCGCCGGAGTCGATCGTCAGGACCTGTCCTCTGCCGACGAGGAAGATGTTGGTGAACTGCGGGTGCATGGGGTTGTCATCGGGGACCTGGACGGCCCTGACGTTTTGCGAGACCTGCATGGGCAGCGCTCCTTGCCGGGGATCGTCGCCCAGGGCAGGGATGCTGGCAAGCGTGGCGGCGGCGACGGGGCCACCGTAGGGCGCTGGATATTACAATTGGCGGGGGCCCCCGTAGCTCAGAGGACAGAGCAGGCGCCTTCTAAGCGCTTGGTCGCAGGTTCGAATCCTGCCGGGGGTACCAGCGTTTGCGATTAACGGCAGGTAATCGCGTCGCTTTCTCGTGCGCCAAGTGAGTGTTACGGTTGTTATGCAGTCGAAATACGAGTCGTGAGAAGCGCGATTGCCTAAAAGCGCGGCACGGAGAACATGAAGCGACGGCCAAATTGGCCCGCTGATGCGCTAACCCTCTGATCCAATTTGACATTGAAGTTCGGGGGCTCCAGCCGGGGAGGTATGATCATGTCTACACCCATAGTGGATACGCGTCCTGCGTAGCCCAGTCGTTGACGTCGCGATTGGTGTAGTGGGAATACTCGCGGCGTTACCTCTGCTTTTTCTCAGCGGGCGAAGTGAGCCGGCTCCGGTGGAGGCGGGTGCGTTCATCTCCGTCGCGGAACAGGCGATGGCGGAGGCGACCTACGAGCCGCCGCGGAGCTATCTGCGAGACGTGCGCGGGGTGCCGGCGCCCACGCCCGAGGCGACAGCAACGAGCGAGCCGGAAGTCAGGGTGCAGGACGCCCGCGTCGGACAGTTGCAGGCGTTCTTTGGCTCACGGCCGCTCGGCGCCTACGCCGCCGCGATGATCGCCGCCTCGGACGCCTATGGGATCGACTGGCGCCTGATGCCCGTGATCTCGATTCTCGAATCGAGCGGCGGGCTCCATGCCTGTGGCGGAAACGCGTGGGGCTACGCGGCCTGCCGGGTCCGGTTTGCGAGTTTCGACGAGGGGATACAGGTAGTGGCTGCGGCGCTTGCCCGGGGTCCGTATGCCGGGCACTCAACCGCGGCCGTCCTTTGCATCTGGGTGAGCGGCAATGCCTGCACGAACGAACACGGGGTGAACTACGCCTACCGCGCATTCTCGCTGTACGCAGTGCTCGGCGGGTGGTTCGCCCTTCCGCCGCGGCCCACGACACAGCCGGTGTCGATAGTCGAGGCGCCGAGTCCGAGCCCCTCCGCGACCCCGACGCCAGAGGCGACCGCAGAGCCTGAACCATCGGCGACATCCGAGCCCACACCGGAACCCGAGCCCACGGCCACGCCGACGCCGGAAGCGACGGCCACGCCACAGGCGACAGCCACCGCCGAGACAAGCACGACTCCCGAGGCGGACTCGACGGTCGCGGCCATGGAGGGACAGCCGGAGCCGTAACAGGTATCCTCCGCTCCACGGCGATAGAGCCGCAAGGAGCCATTCACATGACGACAATTGCCGCACGACCGGAAGACGCCGGCATCGACACTGAAAAGCTCGAAGCAGTGTTCGCACGGGTGAAACGCGACGTCGACGACGGCACGCTCCCGAGCGCGCAGGTGGCCATCGCCCGGAACGGAATCCTGGCGGGGATGCGGACGTTCGGCACCGTGCAGCATGGGGAAGTCACCGCCGCGGCCACGAACGAGACCAAATACAGCATCTTCAGCAGCACGAAGGCCATCGTCGGCGCCGCCACCTGGACGTTGATTGAAGACGGCCTGTTGCGCGTGGAAGAGCGGGTCGCGGACATCATTCCCGAGTTCGGGACGAACGGGAAGGACGTGATCACGGTCGAGCAGACGATGCTGCACATCGGGGGATTCCCCTACGCTCCGTTCGGCCCAACCGACTGGGACAACCACGAGCGACGGCTCTCGCGGTTCAGTACGTGGCGATTGAACTGGGAGCCCGGGAGCCGGTTCGAATACCACGCGACCTCGGCGCACTGGGTGCTGGCGGAAATCATCGAGCGCCGGACCGGGAAGGGGTTCCGAGAGTACGTCCGCGAACGGATCATCGAGCCGATGGCCCTCGAGAGTCTCCATATTGGCCTTCCTCGCGAACTGAACGAGCAGGTGGCCGATGTCCGTTATGTGGAGCCGCCGGAGCCGCCACCGGGTGGATGGGGCGAGGTCACGCCGGATGCCATCACGAGTTTCAACAACCCCGACGTCCGGGCGGTGGGCGTGCCGGGCGGCGGTGGGATCGGGACGGCGGCCGACCTCGCGCTGTTCTACCAGGCGCTCGTCAATGGCGGCGAAACTGCGAGTGGAGCGAAGGTGCTCCGCCCGGAAACGATCGAGTTCGCGACGCGTGTCCGGACCGAGAGCCGGCACGTCGACCCGATCCTGGGGCACCCCGTGAACCGTGCGCTGACCGTCGTGATTGCGGGCGACGACGGGAATGCCCACCTCCGCGGATTCGGGCACACGACGTCGGCCAGGGCGTTCGGTCATGGCGGGGCTGGCGGGCAGATCGGGTGGGGCGACCCCGAGACTGGGATTTCGCTCGGTTACTGCACGGACGGGTTCCAGAACCAGATACCGATCGGGCGCCGGATCACGGCGATCGGCAGCCTCGCGGCCGTCTGCGCTCGTGGTGAGCGCTAACCGGAGTGCTGGCAGGGAGCGATCGGGCGACCGGCCGTCGCAGGTAAAGGAATGGTTGGCCCGCGCGCGCCCGAACGTGACGAAGGTCATCTTCAGAGGGCGCCGGTCTCTGTCACCACGGTAGAAGGGTTCCGCATCCGCAGGGGCTGAGCCCAACTCTCGTTTGGCGGTCAGCAGGAATGGAAGACTTCGGGTGCTCCTTCCGTGCGATGGACACCGAGATCGACGTCGTGGTGGAGGCACTATCCCACCCGGCGGACCTCTTCGTC
>DATBWD010000227.1:0-6272 GCA_036515015.1 Tepidiformaceae bacterium | reverse complement strand
TCCTGCGAGTGCTCGTTTCGGAGGGGCAGCACGTCGAACTCGACCAGGGCCTGATCGAAATCGAAACGGAAAAAGCGACGCTGGAAGTGCCCTCTCCGGCAGCAGGGACGATCAAGAAGATCGAAGTGAGCCAGGGAGATGTCATCAAGCCCGGCCAGTTGATCGTCGTGCTGGACGAAGCGGCGGAGTCTCCGAAGGAGGAGCCTGCCGCGAAGGTCGAACAGGCCGCACCGGAACCCAAAAAGAAGCCGCCAGAGGCGGAGACGCCGGCGAAAGAGCCACCGGCGGAGGAGGACGGAGCGAAGATATCGGCCGAGCAGGCCGAGCTCGCGCCGGCGGAAGCGCGGGACGAAGCCCCGGAGGAGCAGCCGGCACCCGAACCGCCGCAGGAGCGTCCCGCCGCCAGGAATGGTGTCCGGCAGGAAGCTGCTCCGGCCCGCGAAGAGGAAGAACAGGAGGCCCCCGCGCCTTCGGGAGGTCCAGGCGGGAGGACGCCGGTCGCCGCGGCGCCATCGGTGCGGCGGTTCGCGCGGGAGATCGGCGTCGACCTCGAGACGATCAAAGGATCAGAGGCCGGCGGCAGGATAGCCCTGGACGACGTGAAGCGCTCGGCCCGCGAGCGGGCGGACGGCGGTGGCGGCGCGGGCTTCCGGACCGCGGCTGCGCCCCTGCCGGACTTCACGCGTTATGGCGAGGTGGAGCGGGAGCCGATGTCGCGGGTGCGGCGAAGCACGGCCGAGAACCTCTCGCAGTCGTGGGCGACCATCCCGCACGTGACCATCTTCGAAAAGGTCGATGTGACCCAACTCGAAGCGTTCCGGCAGCGCTACCGGGCGCGGGTGGAAGCGGCCGGGGGAAAGCTGACGCTGATGGCGATCCTGCTGAAGATCGTCTCGGCCGGACTGAAGGAACACCCGAAGCTGAACGCGAGCATCGACCTGGCCCGGCGCGAGGTGGTGTTCAAACGCTACTACCACATCGGCGTGGCCACGGACACCGAACGGGGTCTGCTCGTGCCCGTCATCCGGGATGTGGACACGAAGAGCATCACGGCCATCGCGGTGGAACTGGGACAGGTTGCGGAACGCGCCCGCGCGGGGAAGCTGACGCCGCAGGAGATGCAGGGCGCCAGCTTCACGATCAGCAATCTCGGGGGGATGGGGACGGGGCTGTTCACCCCAATCATTAACCCGCCGGAAGTGGGCATCCTCGGCGTCGGACGAGCGGCCATGGAGCCGACCGTCGTTGACGGGTCGGTTGTCCCGCGGCTGATGCTGCCGCTGTCGCTTTCGTTCGACCACCGGCTGGTTGACGGTGCAGATGGCGCAGAGTTCATGGCATGGCTGGTGACCGCCATCAACGAGCCGCTGCTGATCGCGCTGGAATGAGGCCGGATTCCGTGGAGTTGTCTTCAAGCGAAAGGGGACGCTGTGACTGAGAGCCAGGCTGAGCTTCGAGTCGTCGTGATTGGGGCGGGCCCGGGAGGGTACCCGGCGGCCTTCCTCGCCGCACACAAGGGCGCGAAGGTCACGCTCATCGATGAGGCGCCGGAGCCAGGCGGTGTGTGTCTCTTCCGGGGATGCATCCCTTCGAAGACGCTCCTTCATGTGGCTTCGTTGATGGGCGAAGCCGAGCATGCGGCCGAGTGGGGCATCCGCTACGAGAAGCCCGAGATCGAACTCGACAAACTGCGCGACTGGAAGAACAAGGTCATCGGCAGGATGGCACGGGGCCTGACGGGGCTCGCCAAGCAGCGGAAGGTGAGGTGGGTGCAGGGGCGTGCCCGGTTCGGCGATGCGCAGCATGTCCTGGTGAAGGGGAAGAACGGCGAGGAGCGCATCGACTTCGACTTCGCGATCGTGGCGACCGGCTCGAGGCCAACGCGGCCGCGGGGGATGGATGCCGACTCGCCACGGATCATGGACTCGACCGCCGCGCTCGAACTGGCGGACATTCCCGAAACGCTGCTGGTGGTCGGCGGGGGTTACATCGGGCTCGAACTGGGGAGCGTTTACGCACGGCTGGGATCGAAGGTGACGGTGGTCGAACTTACGACCGGCCTGCTGCCGGGCGCCGACCGCGACCTCATTGAGCCACTGGCGCGGCGGCTGAAGGAGCAGTTCGCGAGCATCCTCCTCAACACCAAGGTCACCGGGCTCGAGGTATTCGACCGCGGAGTGAACGTGCAGTTGGTGGGGCCGGATGTGAGTGCGCCCGACCGGCTCTTCGAGAAGGTGCTGGTAGCGGTCGGGCGGCGACCGAACACGGAAAACCTCGGGCTGGAACAGACGCGAGTGGAGCTCGACGACCGAGGCTTCATCCGGACGGACATCCAGCGACGGACAGGCGAACCGTCCATCTTTGCAATCGGCGACGTGGCAGGAGAGCCGATGCTGGCCCACAAGGCGACTCACGAGGCGCGGGCAGCGGTCGAGGCGATCTTCGGCGAGCCGTCGGCGTTCGACCAGCGAGCCATCCCGGCGGTGGTGTTCACCGACCCGGAGATAGCGTGGTGCGGACTGACCGAGACGGAAGCGCTGAACCGCGGCATCCCGTTCGAGGTCGCGAAGTTCCCGTGGTCGGCGCTCGGGCGGGCGACGACGCTGGGGCGAAACGAGGGGCTGACGAAGCTGCTGCTCCAGCCAATGACGCATCGCGTGCTCGGCGTCGGCATCGTGGGGGTCGGGGCGGGCGACCTGATCTCGGAGGCGGCGCTGGCGATAGAGATGGGGGCAGTGGCCGACGACCTGAAGCACACCATCCACCCGCACCCCACGCTATCCGAAGGGATCATGGAGGCCGCGGAAGTGCTCTACGGCCAGAGCCCGCACTACGTGGCGCGAAGCCGCTAAGACTGTTTGGGCGGGTGCGAGTCGCTGTTGGGGTGGCGGCGAACCGTCGAAAGCTGGGTGCCGAAGGAGCGCAGACGGCGGGCGCGGTCGAGCATCGCCGACGGCGAGAGCAGGCTCCGGCGTGGCATGGCGGCGAGTTCACGCAGTTGCTCATCGAAGCCGCAAAGCACCGGAATGCCGTGGCCCGGGCAGCCGATGCCGGGCGACCGTTCGGCGAACTCGGCCAGCGAGCGAAGGTAGCGGGCATCATCGGCGTTGGCGAAGGTCATGGCACGCGAGAGGCGATCTTCGTGGCTGATGACGAGGTCCCCGGCGAAGGCGATGCCGCGGTCCTCGTCGATGTAGCAGTAGGAGCCGGGCGTGTGGCCGGGAACCGGGACTGCGCGAATGCCGGGGACCACTTCGACCTCGCCGTCGAGGGCAACGTCCACGATTGCAAGCGAACCTTCCATTCTGCGTCCAAGGAGACGGCGCGCGAGATGCGTGCGGCCGATCTGCGGCGCGATGACGCGGCGGCCATCGGGCAGCAGGCGGGTGTCACCGCGGCCGGCGAAGACCGAGGTGCCCGTCGAGCGGAGGGCGCCAGCCGCACCCGCGTGGTCGAAGTGGCCGTGGGTGATGAGGATTGCAGCAAGGGCCTCGCCGGGGGCGAGCCGGGTCAGTTCGCGGAGGATTCCCGCCGCACTGGAGGGGAAACCGGTATCCACGAGCACCAGCCGGCCGTCGCGAGCGCGGAGGAGATAGACGTTGCAGCCGCGGGTTTCGTGGAGTCGCCAGACTCCCGGGACGATTTCGTCGGCCATGCGGGCAGGTTCCTCCGAAGTTCTTCCATCGATTATGGGCCCGGACCGCCAAACAGTGGCGGGGTCGCCGGATGCGAGGAGAACCGGGCATGATACACGGGCAGAGCACAGCCCGGGAATCGATACTCAGCCGGGCCGCCAGGAGGCAGGAATGACGTACGAGACGGTCCTCACGGAACGGCGGGGCGAGACCGGAGGGATTCTCTGGGTGACGTTGAACCGGCCGGAAAAGCTGAACGCGCTGAACATGACGCTCTTCGCCGAGTTGCGGGAGGTGTTCCAGGAGGCCCGACGGGACCGGTCGGTGCGGTGCGTTGTGATCACCGGGGCGGGACGCGGCTTTTGCGCCGGCGCGGACTTCAGCGGTAGCCGGCCCGACGGCCTGCTCTACCCGGCGCAGGAATCGGATACGGACCTGGAGGGCGCCCGGCTGTTCTTCCGAAACGAATCGGAGACGTACATTGCGCTGAAGCGGCTCGATGTGCCGGTCATCGCGTCGGTCAACGGCGTCTGCGTTGGGGCGGGACTCGACATGGTGGCGCACTGTGACATGGCAGTAGCGTCGACCGCGGCCCGGTTCCAGGTTGCCTATGTGAAGCGCGGGCTGTTCGCGGACCTTGGTGGGTTCTATTCGTTGCCACGGGTGATCGGGTGGCGAAAGGCCATGGAGATGATGATGACCGGGCGGTTCATGGCCGCCGAAGAAGCACACGAAGCGGGACTGACGAACTACCTCGTCGCGCCGGAGGACCTCGAAGCGAAGACGATGGAACTCGCGCTGGCGGTGGAGGCGGGGCCGCCGCTCGGGCAGAAGCTGGGTAAAACTCTGGCCTATAGAACGCAGAACATGGACTTCGAAAGCGCACTCGAGTTTTCGGGCATCGCACTGAACAGCACCGCGACCTCGGAGGACCGGCGAGAAGGCGTCCGATCGTTCATGGAGAAGCGGGAGCCGAAGTTCACGGGGCGATAGCCATCACTCGGCCACTATGTCGCCTTCCTCGGATGACGAGCCGGTTGCTATCATCGGTGTGCCGGTACCGCGGGGCCGGCGTCGCGCGACCTTCAACGATTGTCCGCTCAAGCCTCCGCCCCGGGGGTACGGGTTTAGGCGCGATGTCATCGTGAGAGCAAAAGTGCAATATCGTTCCTGGCAATTGGTGAGCGCTGTCCTCGGCCGAGTGCCGGCGCGCCTCGGGTATTTTGTCGCAATCTTCGTGGGCAGCGTGACGTACTACCTGTGGCCGCGAGGCCGGAAGGCGATGCTGCGCAACTACCAGCGAGTCCTGCCGGATGCGTCGGCGGGCGAGATCCGGCGCGTGGCCCGGCGTTCGCTCGTGAACTATTGCCACTACCTTGCCGACTTCGTGCGATTCGAGCGACTGACGCCGGAGGCGATGGTCGAAAACGTCCACGGCGACGAGAGCTTTGCCGAGTTGGACCGGGCGCTCGAGCGCGGCCAGGGCGCGATCATCGTCCTGATGCACTTTGGCAACTGGGACCTTGGAGCTGGCGCCACGGCAGCGCGCGGGTACCCGGTGGCCGCGGTGGCGGAGACGTTTCGCGACAGGCGGCTGGACAGGATGGTAGTCCGCTCGCGCACGCGTCTCGGGATAAAGGTCATCAAGATGGAGAGGAACGCACCATCGATGGTGCGGTCGCTCAGGAGGAACAGCCTCCTGGCGCTGTTCATCGACCGTCCAATGCCGGGCGACGGCGTGAAGGTGAAGTTCTTCGGAGAAGAGGTGGAGGTGCCCGCCGGCCCGGCGCGGCTCGCGCTGCGCACCGGGGCGACTCTCGGGACGGCGGCATTCGCCCGCCCGCGGGGCGGCCACACACCCGTTGTGACGATGACCAACTTCGACATCACGGTGGAACGGACCGGGGATGATGAAGCGGACATTCGGGCTCTGACACAGGCCATCATGTCATCGCACGAGAAATTCGTGCGGGCGTATCCCGAACAGTGGTATATGTTTCGGGAGATGTGGCCGCGAAAGACCGCTCCGCTAGCGGCCCTGCGATGACCAAGCTGCGGCTGCTCCGGATTGGGGTGCCGCTGGCGATCCGGTTCCCCCTTTTCTTTTACGGGCTCGCGTGGGTCGGGGGGCTTGTGGCGTGGGCCCTGAAGCCGCGGATGCGTGGCCGAGTCGTCCGGAATCTGCTGCCGCTTTTCGATGGGGACATGAGGAAGGCCCGGCGCGGTTCGCTCAAGGTGTTCCAGAACGTCGCCCGGTACTACGTCGACATCGCCACTCTCCCACGGCGGGACATAGCGACCTTCGAGCGCGATCACATGGAGATCGTGAATCCTGAACGCCTCGAACTCCTGAGAGAGGCGCAGCCAATCATCCTGTTGAGCGCACACACCGGGAACCCGGAACTGGCGGTCCAGGTGCTGACGTTTCGCGGGCGGCCGTTCACGGCACTCGTTGAGGAGCTCCGGCCCCCAGCGTTGGGAAGGTACTTCCTGGCACTGCGGTCGTCGGCAGGGGGGACGTTTTACGAGGCGGACCTTGGCGGCGTTCGAGCGATCCTGGGGACGCTCAGAGAAGGGGGAGTGATCGCGTTGATCGGCGACCGCGACTTGCAGAACACGGGGGCCTGTGTGCGAATG
>DATBWD010000226.1:0-5177 GCA_036515015.1 Tepidiformaceae bacterium | reverse complement strand
GTTGCCTGCGTCCGTCCGCGCGTCGAGAACACCGGGATCGTGAACACCACCACCGATGCCATGAATGTGAGGAGCGCCACAACGCCGTAGGCGAGCGGCCCGATCAGGAATGGTATGTACGCCAGCATCTACTCTCCGCGTGTGTAAAGCGTGGGAAAAGCCCGTGCGCGCGAATCATACCGGCGGTCTCGCTTAAGGGGCAGTCTCGGCCCCGGCGCGCCGCTCACGGTAGTCCCGCACCGCAGCCTTTAACGCGTCGGCAGCTAACACGCTGCAATGCACCTTGTCCTTCGGCAACCCGCCGATCGCTTCCGCGATGTCCTCACGGGTCAGCGTGTCGATCTTCTCCAGCGGCCACCCGCGCACCATCTCGCTGGCGAACGAACTCGTCGCGATGGCCGGCGGGCAACCTCGCGTCTGCCACCGCACGTCGCTTACCAGCCCCCTCTCCACCCGGATCATCACCCGCATCCGGTCGCCGCAAACAGGATTCGACGTCGTCGCCTCGCCGTCCGGGTCGGCCATCTCGCCCGAATTGCGTGGGTGTTCGAAGTGCTCCATCACCGTCGCCGAATACGCAGCCATCTCGTCTTCCTACACTACCCCGAGCGCCGCGAACACCTCTTCGAAGGCCGAGACGTTCCCGGGATTGAAGTGCGGCTGCACATAGTGGATCTTCCCGTCCATCCCCACCACCACGATCGCTCGCCGGCTCTTCTTTTCGTCTCCATCCCACAGGCCGTAGGCCTTCACCGCCTCCCCGTGGAAATCGCTGATCAGCGGGAACGGGAAGTGGTCGCGCTCCTGGAACTTCTTGTGCGAACCGACCCCATTCGTGTTAATCCCGTACACCAGCACACCGATATCCGCGAGCAGGTCGTGTTCCTGCGCGAACGCCTTCAGTTCGCTCGTGCAAATCGGCATCCCGTCGTCCTGGTAGAAGATGAGCAACACCGGCCCGTTCTCCAGCGCCTCGCTCAGCACGAACTCCCGCTCCCGCCCGCGGTTGTCGACCACCGGCAACCGAAACTCCGGCGCTTGCTCCCCTTCCCCAATGGGCGCGTCCCGGGTTGTGAGTTCATTCTTCATGCGCTTCTCCTAATCCTGGTGGCTCTTCATCGATTCCCTTCAGCCCCGCGAGCACCCGCACCCGCCCCAGCCCCGCTGTGTCCGTCAACGTCTGCAGGGCCCGCCGCCGGGCGAAGTATTCCGACATGTCACTCCGCGCCGCCTCAACCAGGCCGCCCAGCCCGAGCGCGAACAGGAACTCCGATTGGCTCACCGGCCCGTGTGAGACGAACCCCTCGTCCTCCAGCGCCGCCGCCAGGTCCGAGAAGTTGACGTGCGTCGTCATGTCCTGCTCTCCCACATGCACGTACGGGTTCTCGTGCGCCGTGTGGCGGTAGAAGCAGAGAAGCGTGCCGGTCGTCCGCCACGGCGCCCACAACTCCTCCTGCGGATAACCATAGTCGAAGGTGAGCACTGCCCCGCGCTCGATGAGCCTGCAGAGGCTGCGCATCGCCGGGTACGCCCGCTGGTTCACTTCGAACCGCCCCGCCGCCGGTCCTTCCTCCATCTGCACGACCGGGCCTCGTGCCTCGACGAACCCCTCCCCGTCCCAGCGCACCGCGATCTCGACTGGCCCCCGCTCCGTCGCCTCCATCAGCCGCACCGGCAGCGCGTCGAAGAACTCGTTCGACACCACCATCCCCGCCTCCGCGCGCTCCAGTGGTGCCTCCGCCCACTCGATTCGCGGTTCGGTTCCCGGGTTGTTCGGCTCCAGCGCAACATAACGAACTGCGTCCCGGAACCCGTCGTCGCGCCCTTCGGCCCAGTCCAGCACCGCCGCTGCAAGCTGTCCCGCCCCCGCGCCCGGCTCGAAGATCGTGAACGATGCCGGCCGCCCCAGCGCCTCCCAGCACCAGTGCGCCCACCCGCCGACTGCCCACCCGAACATCGGGTGGATTGCCGGGCTCGTGAGGAAGTCCCCCTGCGTGCCGATTCGCCCGGGCTTCCGGTAGTAGCCGAATTCCGGGTGATACAGCGCCAACTCCATGAAGCGCTCGAAGGCTATCGCTCCCCCGGCCATCTCGTCGATGATCGCCTGCACGAGGCGCGGGTTCCCCACCGCTGCCTTACCCGGGTCGAGGTCGAGTGCCATGCTTCGAGTTTCGCACCTGCCGCCCGCGAGTGTCGTCCCCCCCGGCTTTGTCGCGCCCCCTCCCGGCTGATACCCTTAGCCCCTGCGGAGATATTCGCGCGAGGCGAACCATGGCTTCCCGTGCACACGCCACCCCGGCCGTCGACGACGCTATCCAGCTCTTCGGCGAGGCCTTCGCCATTTTCGACCCATTCCGCTTCAGGACCTGGGCCGAACTCGGCCTCACCACGGCCCAGCTTCGGGTCATGTCGCTCCTGCGCCAGTCCCCCGGCGTCACCGCGGGCGAACTCGCCAGCCGCCTCTCCGTCACTCCGCCCACCATCTCCGGGATCGTCGACCGCCTCGTGAAGCTCGACCTCGTCCGCCGCGAGGATGATCGGTCCGATCGTCGCCTCGTCCGCAATGTCCTCACCGGCAAAGGCGAAGCCGCCTGTGCCCACCTCGAACGCGGAGCCGAGCTTTACACCCGCCGCCTGCTGGTCGAAATGGACGAAGCCGACCTCGAAAGCTTCGTCACGGGCATGAAAGCGCTCATCCGTGCCAGCCAATACGTATCGAAGGTCGAGCCCGACCTCGCCGCCGTCGCCATGCCAGGACTGAACCGAGAATGACCGAAGCCCGCATCCGCTCTATCGACCTCGACAACCCCTTTGCCACCTCCTTCGATGGGATGTGCGAACTCCTCCTCATCCGCCACGGCGAACAGCAGTTCCGCGAAAACATCCCCCTCGGTGAAGCGCTCGATGCCCCGCTCTCGGAACTCGGCTGGAAGCAGGCCCGCGCTGTCGGGGAGCGCCTCGCGCCCGCCCGTATGGACGCCGTCTACTGCAGCAACATGAAGCGCGCCTACGACACCGCGAACGAGATCGCCCGCCACCACGGCCTCACCCCCGTCGTCGTCGATGACCTGCGCGAAATCGACCTCTGGCAGCGCGCCCCCCAGGACAAGGGCCTCCTCGACATCTATACCCGCGAAGAACTGATCCAGATCTACCGCGAAGTCTCCCGCACCCGGAAGCACTCCGCCTACCCCCACTGCGAAGACGCCGACGAGTTCCGCCACCGCATCGTCGGCGCCATCGACCGCATCGCTGCGGAGAACCTCGGCCACCGCGTCGCGGTCGCCTGCCACGGCGGCGTCATCAACGCCTACCTCGCCGAACTCTTCGGCGCCTCCTATGACCACCTCGTCAACGTCCACCACACCTCCATCACCGTCATCCGCGCCGCCGACACCCGCCGTGCCGTCCTCACCATCAACGACTACTCCCACGTCATGCCCATTCAGTCGACGCGCGGCGACCTGAACGCCTAGCAGTCCATCTCACCCCCGGGTGGTACCCTCCGCGCATGGAGAACTTCACTCCCCGCCAGAAGCTCTGGCTCGAAGCCGACGGCAAGCTCGTCATGTCCGACTACCGCGTCCGCCTGCTCGAACTCATCGCCGAATCGGGCTCCCTCGCCCACGCCGCCGGCGAACTCGGCCTCTCCTACCGCCGCGCCTGGGGCAAGGTGAAGGAGATCGAAGGCAACCTCGGCATCCCCCTCGTCCAGTCCGAAGTTGGCGGAGCCGGAGGCGGCCACACCACCCTCTCCGAAGAAGGCCGCGCCTTCGTCCGCGCCTACCGCCGCTTCCAGGAAAACATGGCAACCGAACTCGAACGCGTCTTCCACGAAGAACTCGGCTCCTGGCGCTCCTCACAAGGAAAGCCGGCCATCGGGGGCCGCTGATACTTCCCGCTGCTTCCGGCAGGTGAGGGTAGCGCCGCTTCGCGGTACCCTTCCCTAATGCTCAAGGATGCCTATTGCGGCCAGCTTCGCGCTGGCGACACCGGCCGGACCGTCCGCCTCGCCGGTTGGGTCCATCGCCGCCGCGACCACGGCGGGCTGATTTTCATCGACCTCCGCGATACCACCGGTCTCGTCCAGCTCGTTTTCAGCCCCGATGACCCGGCCGTCCACGGGACCGCCCACCGTGCCCGCAACGAATGGGTCCTCGCCGTCGAAGGGACGGTCCAGCGCCGCGCCCCCGAGACCGTCAACCCCAACATGGAAACCGGCGAGGTCGAGGTCATCCCCACTGCCTGCAGCGTCATCAACGAGTCGCTCACGCCCCCGTTCTATATCAACGAACCGGTCGAAGTCAGCGAACAACTTCGCCTCCAGCACCGCTACCTCGACTTGCGCCGGCCCGAAGTCGCCGGCGTCATCAAGCTGCGCCACCACGTCGTCAAATACATCCGCGACTTTCTCTCCGCCCGCGACTTCTTCGAAATCGAAACCCCCACCCTCATCAAGTCCACCCCCGAGGGCGCGCGCGACTTCCTCGTGCCCGCGCGCTTCCGGCCGGGACAGTTCTTCGCCCTGCCCCAGTCGCCCCAGATCCTGAAGCAACTCCTCATGGTTGGTGGCTTCGAAAAGTACTTCCAGCTTGCTCGCTGCTACCGCGATGAAGACTTCCGCGCCAATCGCGTCGCCGAACACACCCAGCTCGACCTCGAGATGAGCTTCGTCGAAGAAGAAGACGTCATGGGCCTCATCGAGGAACTCTACACCGGCATTGCCCGCGAATTCGGCCCGGGTCCCGTCCAGTCCCCCTTCCCGCGCCTCGACTACAAGGACGCCATGGCCCGCTACGGCATCGACCGCCCCGACCTCCGCTTCGGGCTCGAACTCGTCGACATCACCGAGCCGCTCCGTGCATCGCAGTTCCAGGTGTTCGCGGGCGCACTCGCCGCAGGCGGCGAGATCAGGGCGATCCGCATTCCCGCCAAAGCCGACATGACCCGCCGCGAGATCGACGAGTTCACCGAGATCGCCCGCTCTTCCGGCGCCCGGGGGCTGGCCACGATCGGCTTCCTCCCCGCGGGCGAACTCCGCTCGCCCATCGCGAAGTTCCTCTCGGAAGAAGAACTGGCCGCGCTCCGCCACCTCACCGCCGCCTCCGAGGGCGACATGCTCCTCATCGTTGCCGACCAGCCCGCCGTCGTCGCCGAGTCCCTCCATCGAATCCGCG
>DATBWD010000225.1:0-2046 GCA_036515015.1 Tepidiformaceae bacterium | reverse complement strand
AACAGTATCTCCTCGATGCGGGCCTCCCCATCCGCCCGCTCGACGACCATCGCCACGACCACGACCACGTGTAGCGGGGCCGGCTCATTCGTGCCGTTCCCGCGTTCCCACGTCCACACCGCATCACATCGCCCGCAGGAGCCAGACCGTGAGTGAAGAATCCGTTATCTCGTTCGACGAAAAAGGCCTCATCCCCGCCGTCGTGCAGGACGCCGATACGAACGAAGTGCTCGTCCTCGCATGGATGAACCGCGAGTCCATTGCCCACACCTACAAGAGCGGTCACGTCACCTTCTGGAGCCGCAGCCGCAATGAACTCTGGGAAAAGGGCGCCACAAGCGGCAACTGGCTCACCTTCGTCAGCCTCCACAAGAACTGCGAGGCCAACTCCTTCCTCGTCAGGGCTCGGCCCGTCGGCCCGACCTGCCACACCGGCAACCAGTCCTGCTACTACCGCGAGTTCGACCCGGAGACCGACCTCCCCTGATGCCGTCTGGCCACCGTCGCCGTAAAGGCGCGATGGCGAACCCCGCCGGCCGCCTTGCTTCGGCACGACAGTTCGGGCCCCCCGCATAGACGCCGGGCCGCCGCCTTTCGTTCACTGGAAGGGGTAGCGGGCGGCAGCCCGCCGCTCGTCTGCCGATGTCGCGAAGGAGGCGGTATGGAGGCTATCGGACGAACCACCTGGGCAATCGCCGAAGGCTACATTCCCGGCTGGAGCAACGGTCCCGAACCCGAGTTCGAAAGCCACGAGACCGCCTGCATCCTCAATACCGGCGACCGCGAGGCCCGCGTCGAGATCACCGTGTACTTCAAGGACCGGGAGCCTGCCGGCCCGTACCGCGTGACCGTCCCCGCCCGGCGGACCCTCCACCTCCGCTTCAACGAACTGAACGACCCGGAGCCGGTCCCGCGTGCCACCGACTTCGCCAGCATCATCCGCTCCGATGTCCCGATCGTGGTGCAGCACACCAGGCTTGACTCCCGCCAGGCCGAGAACGCCCTGCTCAGCACGATCGCGTTCCCCGCCGGGGACTAGGCCGGAGGCCGGCATGACGAAGTACGGCTATCACTGTTCCCACGAACAGTTCGCCCCGAGTGAGTTGCTCAGCCTTGTCCAGGAGGCGGAACGGGCCGGCTTCCAGGGCGCCATGTCGTCCGACCATTTCACGCCCTGGAGCGTCCGCCAGGGACACAGCGGGTTCTCGTTCGCGTGGCTCGGAGCCGCCCTGCAGGCGACTTCGTTCCCCATCGGGATGGTCTGCTCGCCGGCGGGCCGGTATCACCCGGCGATCGTCGCCCAGGCGGCAGCCACACTCGCGGAAATGTTCCCCGGCCGATTCTGGATCGCCCTTGGCAGCGGCCAGGCCATGAACGAGCACATTACCGGCGAGCCCTGGCCGCTCAAGGCCGTCCGCAACGAGCGCCTCGAACAGGCCGCAAAGGTCATCCGGGACCTCTGGTCCGGCGAGATGGTCAATCACGACGGCCACTTCGTCGTGGAGGACGCCAGGCTCTACTCCCGCCCCGATGAGCCACCGCTGATGCTCGGCGCAGCCATCACACCGGAAACGGCCGAGTGGGTGGGCGGCTGGGCCGACGGGATGATTACCACCGCTCGCCCCCACGGCGAACTGAAGCAGGTAGTCGATGCTTTCCGAAAAGGCGGGGGCTCCGGCAAGCCCATGATCCTCAAGGTTCAGGCCTCATACGCCTCCTCCGATAGCGCAGCCCGTGAGCAGGCATTCGATCAGTGGCGTTCCAACATTTTTCCCAGTTCGGTCCTCGCCGATCTCCGCCTGCCGGAAGACTTCGACACCATCGCCCAATACGTCCGGCCGGAAGACCTCGACCCCCATATCCGCATCTCGGCCGACCTGGGGCTGCACGCCGAACTGCTTCGCCGGGACGCCGAACTCGGGTTCGATGAGGTCTACATCCACAACGTCGGGCTAAATCAGCGCGAGTTCATCCGGGTCTTCGGCGAACACGTTCTTCCCACGCTTGCAGAGGAAATGCCCCCGGCCAGGCGCCCTGCCTGAGCCT
>DATBWD010000224.1:0-7957 GCA_036515015.1 Tepidiformaceae bacterium | reverse complement strand
TACGTTCGTGTAGAAGGCCAAGTTGCGCACCGTTCTGCCCCGGTTGATCAGCGTGAACGTGACCTCGGTACTCGGGGGCGCCTCCAGAGTTTGGACGTCGAAGCGATTGTCGGTGGCAATCACGGTTCCGTACTCGGCTGTCGGCGTCTCGCCGCCGCCGTCGGGGCCGGCGACCACGCGATCTTCCTGGAAGAGGGTCAGGCCGAGACCAACCATGAACCCGCCCACCAGCAATGCCCCGAAGAGGCTGGCGGTAGCGCCCAAACCGAACCGGAAGCCGACCTCCTTTGTATCGCGCACGACCTCCATGTCGAACACCTGGATCGAGCCGGGGACGACCTCTTCCGAGTGCTGGTTCAGGATGTCGAGGATGGTGCGACGCGTCTCTTCGTAGGTGGCCAGTTCATCGCGGCCGGACCACGTCGTTTCAACGAGCACCTGTGCAGGGCCGACCGTGATGGGGGACGCCACGATGCGCAGGTCCTGGAAGCCGGCAAGGTCGCGCAGCGCGCTGTCGCTGCGGTCGATAGTCTGGAGGACGCCGGAGTCCGATCGAGCCCGCTCGAACTGATCCTCCGCGATGGCGAACGTCACAACCTGCGTGAATCGCGTGGGCCCCTTCTCCGTAAGGTCGGCCTCTTCGGCTTTTCGGCGCATCCGTCCGTCTTCATACGCCCACCCGGCCACGGCGACGAGGAGGACGGCGACGGCGGCCCCAAGAAGTGGTCCGGTCAGCCGCGCGTCGGGGTCGCGGGCCCACCAGATGAGTGCGGCACCGAGGGCAAGCGCCGCGAAGCCGGCAACGAGCGGCCATGCGCTCGGGTCCGGGAGATGTACCCCGTGGTCCGCGTGGGGGCTGCTGTGGTCACCATGTTCTGCCAATGGTCAGTCTCCTCAGAAATTGGCCCGGCTAGCCGAACACGTAGAGTGTCGTGAACAGGGCGATCCAAACGACGTCGACGAAATGCCAGTAAAACGAGCAGGCCTCCACGGCCTCGTGGTGACGCGCGCTGAACTGGCCGCCCAACGCGCGTATCAGGACGACGAACATGAAGAGGACGCCGCCGGCCACGTGGGCACCGTGGAATCCTGTGAGCGTGTAGAACGTCGTCCCGTAGATGGTGTCACTCGCACCGAAGGGAAGTTGGCTGTAGTCGTACATCTGGATCGAAAGGAAGACGAGGCCGAGGACCATGGTGATGAACAGCATCCAGATGAGGCCGCTGCGGTTGCCTTTTTGAATCTGCCCCACGCCAATCTGCATCGTGACGGAACTGGTGATGAGGATGAGCGTGGCTATTGCAGGCAGCAGGACTTCGAGGTGGAGTTCGACACCGGCGGCAATCTGCTCCGGTGTCAGGAACTCCTCCGGTGGCCATGCCGGCGCATCCGCCCGGGCGATGAAGTAGGCGGCGAAGAGGCCGCCAAAGAACATCACTTCGGAAGCGATGAAGAGGATCAGCCCGAGCATCCCGTTGCTGAGGGTTGGGCGGGCCTGGGTGGTTCCGTGTGCAGCCATCGTTAGCTCCTCTTTCCTGTCTTTGTTGAGCGACTAGTGGCTGCTCGTGGTGCCGTGGCGAAGGTCGAAGAGCGGACGCTCGGAGTGGACCTCCGGCACTTCATCGAAGTTGTGGACCGGCGGCGGTGAAGTCGTCGCCCATTCAAGTGTGTTGCCCTCCCACGGGTCATTTGGCTGGTCCTTCGGACGCATGAAGGACATCACTGCGTTCACGATGAACGGCAGGATGGAGATGCCGATGAGGAAGGCGCCGGCCGTCGAGATTGAGTTCAGGAGGGTCCAGTCGTCTTCGTAATAGGTGGCGATGCGGCGCGGCATACCGTCGAGGCCGAGCAGGTGCATCGGGAAGAACGCAAGGTTGAAGCCGATGAACTGCAGGCCAAAGTGTACCTTTCCGAGGCGCTCGTTGAGCCGCCGGCCGAACAGCTTCGGCCACCAGTAGTAGAGGCCGCCGAACACGGCGAACACGCTTCCCCCGAAGAGCACGTAGTGAATGTGGGCAACCACGAAGTAGGTGTCGTGGATTGCGAAGTCGACAGGCACCGCCGCCGAGAACACCCCGTTGATTCCGCCGATCAGGAACATGCTGACGAACCCGAGGCCGAAGAGCATCGGCGTCGTGAACGTGATCGACCCGCGCCACATCGTGGCCAGCCAGTTGAACATCTTGACCCCGGTCGGGACGCCGATCATGAACGTCATGAAGCTGAAGAACGGCTTGAGCACCGCGCCTGTGGTGAACATGTGGTGGGCCCAGACGCTGAATCCGAGGCCGCCGATACCCAGCGTGGCGAACACGAACGCCTTGTAGCCGAACAGCGGCTTGCGCGAGAAGACCGGCAGGAGTTCGGAGACGATGCCCATGCCCGGGAGGATCATGATGTAGACGGCCGGGTGCGAGTAGAACCAGAAGACGTTCTGCCAGAGGACGGCGTTCCCGCCGCCGTTCGGATCGAAGAACGAACCGCCGTAGTTACGGTCGATGAACAACATGACCAGGGAGGCGGCGAGCACCGGCGTGGCAAGAAGCTGCAGGATGGAGGTGACCAGCACGGTCCAGCAGAAGATCGGCATGCGGAACATCGTCATGCCGGGCGCGCGCATCCGGAACATGGTCACGAGGAAGTTGGCGGCGCCGATCGTGGAGGAGATGCCGAGGAGGATGACGGCAATGATCCACATGTCCATGCCCGTGCCCAGCTGGCGGGCGAGCGGGCTATAGGCGGTCCACCCAGCCTGGGCCGCGCCACCGTCGACGAGGAACCCGCTGAACATGATGATGCCCGCCGGCGGCAGCAGCCAGAACGACAGGGCGTTAACACGCGGGAAGGCCATGTCGGCCGCGCCGATCATGAGAGGCACGAAGTAGTTCCCGAAGGCAGCCCAGACCGGGATGATGAAGAGGAAGAGCATCGCCGAGGCGTGCATCGTGAAGATCTGGTTGTAGGTGTCAGAACTCATGAAGGTGTTGTCGGCCACCGCCAGCTGGGTCCGAACGACGAGCGCGAGGATACCGCCGACCCCGAAGAAGAACATCGTGAAGAAGAAGTACATGAGGCCGAGCCGCTTGTGGTCGACCGTCATCAACCAGTCGAGGATGGCTGGCCGTTCGTATCCCTCGCGCCGCGGTATTACTAGTGTCGCCACAATGTCCTCCTGAGAGCCCTGTTGGACCCGTGACCGATGGCCCCCGCCAGAGCTGCTGCTCCCGCGGAAGGCTCTCTCAACGAAGCGGCCACCCTAAGGCTGCCGCGCTGCAGTGTTGTTGCCGCCATTTTGCTCAGCGACCCAGCGGTCGAATTCCTCCCGGGGTACCACCTTGAGCGAGAAGCGCATGAATGCGTGGCTGACCCCGCAGAGTTCCGCGCACTGGCCCTGGTAGGTGCCCGTCTCGCGGGCGGTTACCACGAACCGGTTGTCGCGCCCGGGGATGACGTCGAGCTTGTAAAGAAAGTCCCGGATGTAGAACGAGTGGATCACGTCATCGGAACGCAGCCGGAACTCGACCGGCTCGTCGACGGGGATGACGAGGGTCGGTTCCTCGGCCGCTGTGCCGATGACCGAGAATGTGCCCTCGCCGCCGGGGGCGGTGTTCGTGCCGAGGTCGTCCAGCGCATACGTGAATTCCCACTGGAACTGGAAGCCGTTGACCTCAATCGTCAGGTCCTCTTCGGCGGCTTCGTTTTCGATATCGACGAGCGTGATGAATGTCGCGACGAACAGCGCCAGCACAATGACGATCGGGATCGTGGTCCAGATTATCTCGAGCAGGTTGTTGCCGTGTGTCTGCGGGGGTAGGTCGTCGTTCTTGCGGCGGAACCGGATGAGGATGTAGATCAGGGCCGCTTCGACGCCAATGAAGACGGCCGTCCCCATGGCGAGGACGAGGAGGTAGAGGTCATGGATGTCCTTCCCCTCGTCGGTGATCGGTGTGGGAGTCCCGAGTTGGGCGGAAGCAACATCAACGGAAAGGAACGCAACAAGGGCTACAGCAGCCACGGCGAGGAGAGTTCGTGCACGCCAGTTGGTTGCGAGAATGCGCATGAACAGAGATTCCCCCCTGTCTCCAGGCGGCCGCCCGGAGTTCGCAGCCGCAGATTCAGTTTGTGAACGGCTTCGCGATCGATTTATATCCCCGCCCTCAAGACGAGTCAAGGAAGACGACCAGCCTTGACCTTGTCTGGCTCCAACCATTGTCGCGCTCGCGGGCTGGAGGAGTGTGTGTGACACTGAAATCACCTCAGGGTGCCCAGAGAACATGGCTCGCCCCACTCAGTCTTCAGTCCCGATGGCCACCGCCCGCTCTACGCCTCGAAGGTGGGGGCGCCGGCTGCCCGTAGCCCTGGTGTGGGCACTCATCGCTCTCATCCCCGCGACTGCACTGGCCCACGGCGCGGGCAAGCCTGCACCCGATCGCTGGACGCCGCTGAGAGACTGGGAGTTCGACCCCTTCTTCGTACTCCTGCTGGCAGTCGTCTGCTGGCTCTACCTGCAGGGTGTCTCACAGGTCAACCGGACACACCCCAAAGCGCCGTTCCCACGGAAGCGGACCGTGTACTTCTTCCTGGGCATAGCGACACTCATCCTTGCCATCCTTTCGCCGCTCGCGGCCTACGACGGCGAACTCTTCGCCGTCCACATGTGGCAGCACATGCTCATTACGCTGGTCGCGGCACCGCTCCTGTTGCTTGGGACGCCGATCACGCTGGCCTTGCGGGTATCGTCGACCCGAATACGAAAAGGCGTCCTCCTTCCTATCCTCCACAGCCGGATCGTGAAGTTCATCTCGTTCCCGGTGCTGGCATGGCTGCTGTTCGCCTTCACGATGTGGGTATCGCACTTCTCACCGCTCTACAACGCCGCGCTTGAGGACATTTGGCTCCACCGCCTGGAACACACCTGGTACATCGCGGCGTCGCTGCTGTTCTGGTGGCCGGTCGTGGCCTCCGATCCGACCCCGTGGCGGATGGGCCACCCGGTCCGCATGCTCTACGTATTTCTCCAGATGCCGCAAAACTCCTTCCTCGCGCTGGCCGTCTATAGCGCCAACAGCGTGCTCTATCCGCACTACGAGGGGATCGTCCGAGACTGGGGGCCATCAGCTTTAGAGGATCAGCAACTTGCCGGTATTTCGATGTGGGTGGCCGGTGACCTCCTGTTCCTTATTGCGCTCGCGTTCGTGGCCTACGGCTGGGTGCAGCACGAAGATCGGGAGGCGAAACGCCAGGACCGCGCCCTCGCCCGCCAGAAGGAACTGGCGTCGAGAGGGATGCCGGGCGCGTCGCGTTAGAGAAAACTACCCGAGGATGCTGACGTCGATGCTCATCGCGATGAAAAGGATGCCCAGGTAGAGCAGCGAGTACTTGTAGAGGACCATGGGCGATGTCGTCGCGGGGCGGCGCCACAACTGGATGGCATAGCCGATGAAGGTCGCGCCCAGAACAAGTGCCACCGCGAGGTACACGAGCCCGAGTTCAGCCGCCGGGGCAATGATGAAGGTCACCAGCACGAGAAGGACCGAATAGCGGAAGATTTGCAGCCTGGTGAACTCCGCACCGTGCGTCACCGGGAGCATCGGCACCCCCGCTTCCTCGTAGTCGTCCTTCAGGCGAAGGGCGAGGGCCCAGAAGTGCGGCGGAGTCCAGAAGAAGATGATGGCGAACATGATCGCGGGCGCCAGCGAGACGTCGCCCGTCACGGCAGCCCAGCCGACCATGGGTGGGAACGCTCCGGCGGCGCCACCGATCACGATGTTTTGCGGCGTGCGGCGCTTCAGCCAGATGGTGTAGATGAACACGTAGAAGAGGAGCGCGGCGAGGGAGAGAACGGCCGCGGCCAGGGTCGTTGCAGCCCACAGGAGGACGAACGCGCCGGCGCCGAGCAGCAGCCCGAAGGTGAGGCCGTGACCCGGGCTTATCTCGCCCGTGACCAGCGGCCGCGAGCGCGTGCGCTTCATGATGCTGTCGATGTCGCGGTCGTACCAGCAGTTGATGGCATTGGCGCCGGCTGCTGACATCGCGCCGCCAACGAGCGTGGCGAAGATCAGCCAGTTGGAAGGCCACCCGCGTTGAGCAAGGACCATGCCGGGCACTGTGGTCACCAGCAGGAGGAGGATGATCTTCGGCTTGGTAAGGGAAATGTAGCCGCGAAGCGTTGTGCCCAGCCCCGCATAGGGCATGACCGTCGTATTCACGCTCATGCCGGGACCTTCGCCCCGGTGCGATACGAGACAACTCGCTCGGGCGCCGGACTGTAAAAGCTCATCAGCATGGTGGCGGAGAGTACGAACCAAATTCCGGCGGCAATGGCGGTGTGCGAGACCGTCAGCGTATCGGGGAAAACGAACCAGACGTTGAGAGCTCCGACGACCACTTGCGCGACATAAAGCGTTGCAAGCACAACAGCCAGGGGCGCCGCCCATTCAAGTGAGCGCCTCCGGCGCCAGGTCATGACCAGGAGGGGTGCGACAAAGGCAATGAAGCCGGCCGCCAGGTACCGGTGAACCATGTGAACGACTTCCTGCTCGTCGGCGGAGGGGAAGACTGCCAGCCCATTGCAGGTCGGCCAGTCGGCGCAAGCGGTGGAAGCGCCGCTCTCGGCCATGTAGCCGCCGATCCACATCAGCGCCGCCAGCCACAGGATCCCCGCAGTGGCCAGGAGGCCGATCGGGCGCACGGTGCGGCGCGCAGACTCGGTGAACCGATCCCGGCGTTCGGGGTCTTCGAGCACCATGCCGATAGCCACTGCCAGCTGGAACGTCAGCACGAGCATGGCCGTGATCAGGTGAGTGGCGACGATTTCCGGGGGCAGTTCTCTCACGACGGTGATGGCGCCCAGCACGCCCTGCAGGCCCACGAGGGGAACGGTAATCAGAGCGGCCCAGAAAACAAAGGGCACATGCCGGTAGTGCCGCCAGGCCATGAATGCCACACCGATGACCATGAAGCCAACGATGGACGCGACAAACCGGTGGGAAAACTCGATCATGGCTTCTCGCTGCCCGGGCGGGACTGCCTGTCCGTGACAGAGCGGCCAGTCGGGGCATCCAAGTCCGGAGCCGGTTGCCCGGACAATCGCCCCGACCGTGATGAGCACGAGAGTTGCTGCGCACGTTGCAAACGCGAGTCGCTGGGCGTTCTTCATCCCGGGTTTCACTGGCCTTTCTTCTTTGTCGCTTTTCGAAGTCTGACGTCGGGTCGTCCCGGTTATGGCCGTCAGGCCTGCCCAATCACGCTGCTTATGTGGCCAGATTGCCATAGGCCACGGTGCTACGCCACCGCGCAGGTATGCGTCTGGTTAGCCCGTGACCGCACCTTCGGCCGCGCTCGACACGAGTCGGGCGTACTTCGCAAACACGCCCTGGCGGTAGCGAGGCTCCGGCGCCTTCCATTCCGCCATCCTGCGCACCAATTCCTGGTCGTCGAGTTCCACATCGAGACGGCGGTTGGGAATGTCGAAGGAGATGATGTCTCCATCCCGGACCGCGGCGATCGGGCCTCCGACTGCCGCCTCGGGGGCGACGTGCCCTGCCATGAGTCCGCGGGTTGCTCCGCTGAAGCGGCCGTCCGTGAGCAGCGCGACGGACTCGCCCAGCCCCTCACCGACGAGCGCCGCGGTCACGCCGAGCATCTCCCGCATCCCGGGGCCGCCCCGCGGGCCCTCGTTACGAATGACCACGACGTCGCCCGCTTTAATGGTCCGAGCGGCTACAGCCGCGAATGCGTCCTCCTCGCGTTCGAACACGCGGGCGGGCCCCCGGTGCTCCAGTCGCTCATGCCCCGCCACCTTGATGACACAGCCTTCGGGCGCGAGATTGCCTCTGAGGATGACGAGGCCACCTGTGGGCTTCAGCGCCTTCTCGATCGGAAGGATGACGTCCTGGCCGGGCTGCTCGACCGCGTCGGCCGCTTCTTCCGCAATAGTTCGTCCCGTCACGGT
>DATBWD010000223.1:0-5764 GCA_036515015.1 Tepidiformaceae bacterium | reverse complement strand
CCTCTCGATCCTTCAGTCGCTGGTCGAGCCGGGGGAATCGTGGCTCGACATCGGCGCCGGAGGAGGCCGCTACGCGCTCCCCCTGGCCCTCCACGCGCGCGAGGTGGTCGCTGTCGAGCCTTCCGCCGGCATGCTCACCGTCCTGCGCGAGGCGATGGCTGAGTTCGGCATCGATAACATCCGGATCGTCGAGTCGCGCTGGCCGATGGAGGCGGACCCGGTCACGGCGGATGTCGCCCTGATTTCGCACGTCGGCTACGACATCGCAGACATCGGCCCCTTCCTGGATGCCATGGAAGCGTCGGCGAAGCGCCTTTGCGTCGCTGTGCTGCTGTCGAAAGCGCCGGCCTCACTGGCCGATACCTTCTGGCCGGCGGTCCACGGCGTTGAACGTGTGCCGCTGCCGGCACTCCCAGAATTCCTCAGCCTGCTCCTTGCACGAGGGCGGCTCTTCGAGGTGCGGCTCAGCCGCCGCCAGCCGATGACCTATCACAGTGCCGAAGACGCGGCCCGTTTCCTTCGCCAGCAGTTGTGGGTCGAACCGGGCAGCGACAAGGACCAGGTCCTCCAGCGCCTGATTAGCGAGCGGGTCGAAGAGCGCGACGGCCGGTTCGCCGCCAATTGGGAAGAAACGCCAATCGGCATCGTCACCTGGCGCCCCGGGTAAGCGCCCGACGCGTCAGTGTCGGCGCGCCGGTTCGGCTCGCCGCCGTTCGTACTTCCTTGCCGGTGTCAGCACGATGGGTTCGAGTTCCCTCGCCTCGAAGGAAAGCTTCTGGGCACGCTCGGGCGGCGTTCCGTAGGTCGTCGTGCGTTGCTTCGGCACGCGGCCGATGGAGCGGATGATCTCCTCCATCCGCTGCGGAGGAAGTTCCTGCCCGTGCTCGGTCCCCGCTGCCCGGGTGATGCTTTCGTTCATCAGGGTGCCGCCCAGGTCGTTGGCGCCCGCCTGGAGGCAGGCCTTCACGCCCTCCGGCCCCATCTTTACCCATGACACCTGGATGTTCGTGATGTGGGGGTGGAGCACCAGCCGCGCGACCGCGTGCATCAGCACCGCTTCCCGGAAGGTCGGGCCCCGGCGGGCGCGTCCCTTCAGATAGAGCGGCGCTTCCATGTGAACGAATGGCAGCGGCACGAACTCTGTGAATCCTCCCGTCCTCTGCTGCAGCACCTTGAGGCTGAGGAGATGCCGGGCCCAGTTCAGCGGGCCATCGACGTGGCCATACATAATCGTCGAGGTGGTCCTGAACCCGGTCCGGTGCGCCGCTTCCATGACGTCGAGCCATTGCCCCGTGTTCAGCTTGTCCGGGCAGAGCACCGCACGCACCTCGTCGTCGAGTACTTCCGCTGCCGTCCCGGGAAGCGTGTCGAGGCCCGCCTCCTTCAGCCGCACGAGGAACTCCCGCACCGGGATGCCGAGCGTCTGGGCGCCCTGCCACACCTCCAGCGGTGAGAACGCGTGGATGTGCATCTCCGGGAGGGCTTCCTTCACCGCGTTCGCGATCGCCAGGTAGGTTTCTCCCGTGTACTCGGGGTGGATGCCGCCCTGCATGCACACCTCTGTGCCGCCCCGGGCCCACGCCTCCCGTGCCCGGCGCACAATCTCGTCGAGGCCGAGGTCGTAGGGCGCGCCGCGCAGGTTCTCGCTCAACTTCCCCTTCGAAAAAGCGCAGAACTGGCACTTGAAGTAGCAGATGTTGGTGTAGTTGATGTTGCGATTGACCACGTAGGTCACGATGTCGCCGTTGACCTGGCGGCGCAGTTCGTCGGCAGCTGCACAGATGGCCGTGAAGTCGTCGCCCCTCGCCTGAAAGAGGCGCGCAATGTCCGCTTCCGACAGTTCGCCCCTGCTGAGCGCCCGATCGATAAGGACTCGGACCTCGGTCGTGGCGGTGCCAGCATCCGAACTCGCCGTGCGCCCGCCGGCGATCTCGTAGCCGGCCGGGATTGCCATGACCTTGCCCGGCGACCAGTCCTCCGTCCGCGCGAAGCCGTCCGCGTCGATTGCCTTGATGACTCCCGGCGCCATTGCCTCGTCCTGCCAGCGCGGGAGGTCCCGGTTGTATGACGGGTACACGGCGAGTCGCTCGACCAGCACCTTGCCGCACTCCGCCGTCCTCTCGCGCAGCGCTTCGAGGTGGGGCCATGGTGCTTCCGGGTTCACGTGGTCGGGCGTGACCGGCGACACGCCGCCCCAGTCGTTCAATCCAGCGGAGATCAACCGCTCGTAGGTACCGGGGCTCAAGTTGGGTGGCGCCTGGATGTTCATCTCGGCGCCGAAGATGATCCGCGCGACCGCGATCGTCCAGAGCAGGTCATCGAGGTCAGGTTCGGGGAAGCCCGCCATCCTGGTGTCGTCCTTCGCCCGGAAGTTCTGGACGATGATCTCCTGGATGTGCCCGAACTCCTCGTGCAGCTTTCGAAGTTCCAGGAGCGATTCGACGCGCTCGCGCCGGGTTTCGCCGATGCCGATGAGGATGCCCGACGTGAACGGCACCTGCAGTTCGCCGGCGATCCGCATCGTTTCGAGACGAACTGACGGCCGCTTGTCCGGCGACCCGTAATGCGGCCCGCCCTTCTGGCAGAGGCGCTCGGAGACGCTCTCGAGCATGATTCCCTGGGAGATGGAGACCTCCCGGAGCGCCGCGATTTCCTCCCGAGTCATCACACCCGGGTTCGCATGCGGGAGCAGGCCCGTCTCGCGGTACACGCGCCGCGCCATGGCCGTCAGGTAGGCGATGGTCGAGGGGTAACCCATCTCGTCGAGTTCGCGCCGCGCAACCTTGTATCGCAACTCCGGCTTGTCGCCGAGCGTGAAGAGCGCCTCCTTGCAACCTGCGGCCGCGCCCGCACGGGCGATCTCGAGCACCTCTTCCGGCGTCATGTAGGCTCGCTGTCCCGGCTTTGGCGGGTGCGCGAACGTGCAGTAGTGGCACACGTCGCGGCAGAGTTGCGTCAGCGGGATGAACACCTTCTTGGAATAGGAAACGACGTTCCGGTGACCGCGGTCGCGAAGTTCTGCCGCAACCTCCAGCAGTGGGTGAAGATCTCGCTCGTCGGCGAGTTGGAGCGCCTCACCGGCACTGGGAAGCCGGCCCCGCAGGGCGGCGTCGAGGATGCTGCTCGTGGTCGCGTTCATTTCCGTACCTCCGCGCCGACGCTTGTCCAATTGCTGGAGTCAGTCCAGAATGTGGAGCAACCTCTCCGCGCGAGTAGGATACCCCAACCACAGGAGACTGCAAATGCCCAGGAAGGTGCGCTGTCCCGTCGCCGCCTCGCTTGACCTTGTCGGCGACCGCTGGACGCTACAGGTGGTCCGGGAGCTTCTCCGGGGGCATCGCCGCTTCTCGGATCTCCGGGAAGCAGTCGAGGGCATTCCCTCGAGCATCCTGTCGGGACGTCTGAAAGCGTTGGAAGAGTCGGGGGTAGTCGTCCGTCGCTTCTACAGCGACCATCCGCCCCGGGCCGAATACCTCCTCACTCCCAAAGGGCACGGGTTGGGTGTCATCGTGGGAGCGCTGGCCGCCTGGGGGGAGCGCTACGCCGAGCACGACCTCTCGCTCGTCGATCGGGAGTGCGGACACGGCGTGAACGTCGTCTACCACTGCCCCACGTGTGAACGGCTCGCCCCGCGCAATCGCATCCGCATCATCGAGGCCTGACACGAGCCCCATCGGGGGCCGTTCGTTTGCTGCAGGCTAAGGGCTGGCGATACACTATTAGTTCGATATTGCCGTCCTGCCGGGGTTTCTCACATTGCATGTCATCGGCCTGACCGGTGGAATTGCCAGCGGCAAAACCACCGTGACCCGCTTCTTCCGGGATAAGAACATCCCCGTGCTCGACGCCGACCTGCTTGGCCACAAAACGTACGAACCCGGGACCGACACCTTCAGAGCGGTCGTTGAAACCTTCGGCCCGGAACTCGTCGCGCCAGATGGGACGATCGACCGCAAAGTCCTCGGCGGGAAGGTCTTCGGAAAGCCCGACGAATTGAAGCGCCTGACGGACATCGTCTGGCCGGGCATCCGGAGACTGGCGAGCGAACAGCTTTCCGAACTGGAAACCGCCGGCAACAGCCTGGCCCTCCTGGAGGCGGCCGTGCTCTTCGAAGCGGGCTGGGAAGACCTCGTCGACGAGATCTGGGTGGTCATCGTCCAGCCCGACGAAGCCGTCCGGCGGCTGGGCGAGCGCAACGGCATGGACGAAGCCGCCGCCCGCGCACGAATCGCCTCACAGCTTTCGAATGAAGAACGAATCAGCCGCGCCGACGTGGTCATCGAGAACAACGGCAGCCTCGAAGATCTCGAGCGCCGAATCCAGCAGGCCTGGAATGAACTTCAGCAACGGCTGCAGACTGCGGCCGGGAGGTAAGACAGAGTGACACAGACAGCGACCGAGGGTGCGCCAAACATCTACGCGGTCGAGGAATATGCAGTCCACGACGAGCCCTACTACCTGCCTATCTCCGATGAGGTTCGCCTCTTCGAGACCGCCTACGAGCAGCGGATCCCTGTACTCCTTAAGGGCCCGACCGGCTGCGGTAAGACGCGTTTTGTCGAATACATGGCGTACAAGCTCGGCCGGCCGATCACGAAGGTCTCGGCCCGCACTGGCGAGGAAGCCGAGCACCGGATGCCGCTCATCACGGTGGCCTGCCACGAAGACCTCACGGCCAGCGACCTCGTCGGCCGCTACCTCCTCGATACCGACGGCACACGCTGGGTCGATGGCCCGCTGACCCGGGCGGTCAAGGTCGGCGCCATCTGCTATCTCGACGAGATCGTCGAAGCCCGCAAAGACACCACCGTCCTCATCCACCCCCTGACCGACCACCGGCGCCTTCTCCCGATCGAGAAGCTCGGCCAGGTTGTCGAGGCGGCCGAGGGCTTCCTCCTGGTCATCTCCTATAACCCGGGCTACCAGAGCGCCCTCAAGGACCTCAAGCACTCGACCCGGCAGCGATTCATCGCAATCGAGTTCGACTACCCGCCCCGCGAGCAGGAGACCGAGATCATCTCCCACGAGGCCGGGACCTCCCGCGAAATCGCGAGCGACCTGGCGCGCCTCGGCGAGAAGGTCCGGAACCTCAAGGAGCACGGCCTGGGCGAAGGAGTCAGCACCCGCTTGCTGGTCTATGCCGGGCGGCTCATCGCCCGCGGCATCCCGCCTCGCCGTGCCTGCCAGGTGTCCATCACCTGGTCCCTCACCGACGATCTCGAATTGCAGCGGAGCATCGAAGAGGTCGTCACCTCAATCTTCGAATAGGCCCCGGGCCGCCAATCAGCAATCGCCGGGGCTGACGTCGTCAGCCCCGCGTCAGTTTCGGAACCAAGTGAAGATAGCGATTGTCTCCGACATCCACTGCAACATTGAAGGCTTACGCCGCGGGCTCGAACTCATGGAGCCCTTCGACGAACTCTTCTGCGCAGGCGACAGCGTCTTCCAGTTCCGCTGGTCGAACGAGGTGATCGAACTCCTGCGCGACATCGGCGCCAGGGTTGTCCTTGGCAACCATGAAGAGACCCTCCTCGGCCGCGATGGCGAGCGAGCGCTCTCATCGCCCAAGGTCCGGCCGGACCTCGTCGAGTGGCTCCGCGAACAGCCGTACCGCATCGAGACCGTCGTCGATGGCAAGAAGGTGCTGATGACTCATGGTTCACCCTGGGAGCCATGGAGGGATTATCACTACCCGCATGAGTCCATCTGGGCGAAGGCAGCCTCGCTCGATTGCGACACGCTCATCGTCGGCCATACCCACTTC
>DATBWD010000222.1:0-4715 GCA_036515015.1 Tepidiformaceae bacterium | reverse complement strand
GTGGTGTAGACGCCGCTCTGGAGCGAGACCATGCGGCCGAAGTGGGAATCGCGGATGAGGCCGACGGCCAGGCGACCGAATGAGGTGGCCACCATGCGGTCGAGGGAGTCGGGGGCGCCGGCGCGCATGAGGTAGGCGATTTGCTGGTTAACGATGTCGATGCCGGTAAGTTCCTTGAGCGCCTCGCCGACGACCATGCCGATGCCGCCCAGTTTGCGGTGGCCGTAGGCGTCTTCCTGCCCGTATTCGACGATTTGGCCGCCAACCATTGAGGCGCCTTCGGAGACGGTGACGATGGCGTAGTTGCTGGGGTTGCGGCGACGGTCTTCGACCAGCATGCCCGCCAGCCGCTCGACATCGAAGGGCACCTCGCTGATGAGGGCGCGGTCGACATCGGCAAGGTAGGCGGCGATGAGCGACGTCTCGCCGCTGTTGCGGCCGAAGAGTTCGACCACGGCGATGCGTTCGTGGCTACCGGTGGGCGTGCGGAGCGCGTGGATGAGGTCGACGCTGCGCGTGACGGCTGTGCTGAAGCCGATGCAGTAGTCGGTGCCGTAGACGTCGTTGTCCATGGTCTTGGGGATGGCGACGACGTTGACGCCTTCTTTGTGGAGGCGAACGGCGTAGGAGAGGGTGTCATCGCCGCCGATGGGGACGATGGCATCGAGGCCGAGGCGATCGATGACCTCGAGGACGTGGGCGGTGCAGTCGACCCGTTCCTTGCCGTCTTCGAAGGGGAAGCGGTCCTTCAGGAAAGCGGGTATGTCGCCGGGGCGGACACGCTGGGGGTTGGTGCGCGAGGTGTGCAGGTGGGTGCCGCCATAGCGGTCGATGGTGCGGACCGAGCGGCGGCTGAGCGGTTCGACCCACTCGCGGTTGGCCGGTTCGTTGTCGTTGGGGTTGTAGTTGAGGAGGCCGCCCCAACCGCGGCGGATGCCAAGAACTTCCCAGCCGTTTTCCTCGGCGCCGTTGACGACGGCCTTGATGCACGGATTGAGGCCGGGGACATCTCCCCCGCCGGTAAGGATGCCTATTCGCACGTTTCGTACCCCCCGAATCCGGGCGGGCGCAGGCGCCCGTCCACCTCTATGGTGTCGCAAATCTGTGACGGCGGTGTAAAGACCCCGGCGAGGTGGTGATTAACGGGGCGGGCCCGCCCGGGCGCATTGACGGCGGGCGGCGGCGCCAGCACTATCAGTCCCCATCGGGAAGACCACGGAGGCTGGCCTTTGAGCGCTCCGGGCGACGAACGCCAGCGCCACGATCCCTTCGCCGCACTCAGACAACCGAACTTCCTCGCCTACGCGTGGAGCCGGCTCTGTGCCTCGACGGCGATGACGCTGCTGACGGCGGTCATCGCGTGGCAGGTGTACCAGATCTCGGGGTCGGCTTTGCAACTGGGGTTGCTGGGGCTGACGCGGTTCGTGCCATCGCTCGGGCTTTCATTGATTGGCGGGGCCTTCGCCGACAGTTACAACCGCAAGCGCATCATCATGGCGGCGCAGGCGGTCCCGCTCGCTGCCTCGGCGACGCTGTTCGTTTCGACGATGAACGGCTGGGTGACGATCCCTCTGATCTACGCGATGGTCTTGCTGGTGGCGGTCGCGGCGGCGTTCGAAAACCCGGCGCGGCAGTCGATCCTGCCCATGGTGGTGCGGCGGGAGACGTTCCCGAACGCGATTGTGGTGAGTTCAACGGTGCAGTCGTTCGGGTTCGTCAGCGGGCCGGCACTGGGCGGGATCATGATCGGCCTGGCGGGGACGGACGGCGCATACGCCGTGCACATGGGTCTGATGGTGGGATCCCTTGCCGGGATGGTGCTGCTGAGGCCGCGGGCGGTCGAAGGCGAGCGGAGGGCCGTGAGCCTCGCGGCGATCAAGGAGGGCGTGCAGTTCGTCTACCGGCGGCAGGTGCTGCTCGGGGCGATGACGCTCGACATGTTCGCGGTGATCTTCGGCGGGGCGACGGCGCTCCTGCCGGTCTACGCCACGGACATCCTCGACGTCGGGCCACGGGGCTACGGGATACTGTCGGCGTCGCTCGAGGCGGGGGCGCTGCTGGCGGCGCTCTCGATGGTGTTCCTGCCACCCATCCGGCCGGCGGGGCGGGCGCTGTTGATTTCGGTGGCGCTGTTCGGATTGGGGACGATGGTGTTCGGGCTTTCGCGCGCGTTCCCGCTTTCGGTGGCGACCTACATGTTCATCGGGATGGCGGACCAGGTGAGCGTGGTGATGCGCCAAACGACTATCCAGCTTTCGACGCCGGACGAGCTTCGAGGGCGGGTGAGTTCGGTGAACATGCTGTTCATCGGGGCGTCGAACCAACTCGGGGCGATGGAATCGGGCTTCGTGGCAGCGCTGACGAACGCGACGTTCGCGGTGGTGAGCGGCGGAGCGGGGTGCCTCGCGGTGGTGGGGGTCGTGGCCGCGAAGATGCCGGAGCTTAGGCGCTACCGGGTGGTGACGACTGTCGTCGCCAGGGAGGAGGGAGGAGGGAGGAGGGAGGAGTCCGCTCCGCCTGCGCGGCCAGAGGCCAGAGGCGAGAGGCGAGAGAGCGGGCCAGGGGACAGGTGACAGCGGCCGGCGAGCGCTGGTCGGCAATTGAGGGCGGGTGGGGTAGAGTGGCGGGCATCGAACGGAGGGTGCCCGGATGGAACTGGAACTGGCGAACGTCAAGTACGAAGAGGATGGGCCGCTGGCGATTGTGACGTTGAACCGGCCGCGGTACCGGAACGCGCAGAGCTGGGGACTGCTGGACGACCTGGATGCGGCCATGGACCACGCCGTGGCCGAGAAGGACGTGAAGGTCATCATCGTGCGCGGCGCGGGCGACCATTTCTCCTCCGGGCATGACCTGGGGACGCCGGAGCAGGAGGAGGAGCGGAAGAGCCGGGGCATGGAGGGGCCGCACCAGGAACACTACGAGAGCTTTCGTCACTACAACTACGACATCACGCACAAGTGGCGGAACCTGAAGAAGCCGACGATCGCGATGGTGCACGGCTACTGCATCTATGGCGGCTGGATGATCGCATCGGCGATGGACCTGATCTTCGCTGCAGAGGACGCGCAATTCCTGGCGGGTCTCGTGGAGTACTTCACGGTGCCATGGGACGTCGGCGCGCGGCAGGCGAAGGAGTTGCTGTTCGAGAGCCGGTTCATCGACGCGAACGAGGCGAAGGAGCTGGGGTTGGTGAACCGTGTCTACCCGCGCGAAAGGCTCGAGGAAGAGACGTTGAACTACGCCCGGCGCGTGGCCGAGCAGTCGTCGTATTTCCTGCGGATGGCGAAGCTGGCGGTGAACAAAACGCAGGACATCCAGGGGTTTTCGAACGCGGTCGAGGCGGGGTTCCACGACTACATGCAGGTCTCGAGGCCTCGGGTGACGGGGCGGGAGCGTTCGCTGGCGGAATCGGAAGGACGAGCCATCCGGCGGCTCGGCGGGGTGGACCTCGCGGTGCGGGGGGCGCGGAAGGAACGGCCGGGATTGTAGGCCAGAGGCCAGAGGCGAGAGGCGAGAGAACCCACGGCGGAGGGAGCGGCGAGGCGCGGGCGTTGGTTGAATGGCTAGAATGGGGCATCGACTGACTTTGAAAAGGGGAGCCATGGACAGGACGTTCGAAAATCTCGAAATCGACCGGGCGGGGACGGACGGGAGGGTGGCGCGGATCACGCTGAACCGGCCGGAGAAGATGAATTCGCTCTCACAGGAACTGCTGTTCGAACTGTGGGATGCGTTGCATGACCTGGAGGCCGACGATTCGTGCCGGGTGATCATCCTCAAGGGGGCGGGGCGGACGTTCAGCGCGGGGTACGACCTCGCGCCACCGCGCGGCGGGGCGGATGCGATCGTGCGGCGGTACCGCCAGTCCGATGACAAGCAGCGCCGGCTGCTGATGAACATTCGCACCGGCATGCAGCAGATCACCGATATCCACATGTATTTCTGGAACATGGCGAAGGTGACCATTGCCCAGATCCACGGGTACGCGCTGGCCGGCGGGTGCGAACTGGCGATGATGGCCGACCTCGTGACTGCCGCCGACGACGCCCAACTGGGGCATCCAGGCCTGCGAGGGCTGGGGACGAGCCGTACAGGCGTCATCTGGCCGCTGGTCATCGGGATGCGGAAGGCGAAGGAGCTGTACTACACGGGAGAAAGCGTGACCGGCAGCGAAGCGGAGCGCATCGGCATGATCAACTACGCGTTCCCGAAGGACGAACTGGAGTCGCGGACGCTGGCGCTGGCCGACCGGATCGCGAACCTGAGTGCGGACCACCTGGCAATCCTGAAGGTCAACATGAACCGGTTCTACGAGAACATGGGGATCTACTCGTCGGTACGGACATCGACCGACCTCGACGCGGCGGCGCAGTTCACGGCGCAGTCGTATGCGTGGCAGGACAAGATGCGGGAGTCGGTAGAAGCCGGGACGGGGCTCAAGGCGGCACTCGACTGGCGCGACGGGCCCTACCGGGACTACCGGGCGAAGGGGTAGCCGGCGGCGCCTGAAGAGGGATCGTTGGACCCAGTGAAATTGGTCCGCATGGCATGCGGGCGGCCTTTCTCACAAGCGTATGTTGGATGCGCGAAAAGCGGCAGGACCAGAGAAAGGATCGTCTGTCATGCCAGAAGGCGCACTGTTCATCGGCTGGGGAGAACCGGCCCGTGACAAGGAACAGAAGGCGCTCCAGGTCTTCGCGGAAGCATTGGAG
>DATBWD010000221.1:0-2754 GCA_036515015.1 Tepidiformaceae bacterium | reverse complement strand
TGGAGCGGGAGACGAGGTTCGAACTCGCGACATCCTGCTTGGAAGGCAGGCGCTCTACCACTGAGCTACTCCCGCTCGAAGGGGACAGGGGCGGAGGTGCGCCGGGGAGGCGGCCTCGCGGGTATTGTACCAGAGGTTCGTTTCGTGCCTGAGGGTGGCGGATGAGGCAGGCATCCGGCCGGCGGTGACGGAGTACCGGCTGGAGGACGCCAATGACGCACTCGCGGGCATCCGGACGAAGGGGATCCGCGGCGCAAAGGTGTTCAGGATTTCGTGACGTTTTAGCGGCCGGATCAGGTGACCTTCTCGCAGGGCACGCTGGTCCAGGGAAGGGTTAGCCGGAACTCGGCTCCGCCGTCGGGGCGGTTGCGAGCGGTCAGGTCGCCGTCCATGAGGCGAGCGAGGCGGCGCGAGAGGGCGAGACCGAAGCCGCTCCCGGAGACGTCGCCGGCCTCGGAGGGTGGGGCCCGGTAGCCCCAGTCGAAGATGGCGGTTCGGGCTTCGGCCGGGATCCCCGGGCCACGGTCAAGGACGCTGATGGCGACTGCGCGACCATCGTCGTGGCAGACCACTTCGAGCCCGCGTCCGCCGGCATATTTCACGGCGTTGTCGAGAAGGTTGTTGAGGATTTGGACGACCGCCGTGGCATCGACGCGGACGGGGCAGAGATCGCCGTCGAGGCGAAGAGCGACCTGGCTTTCGGGATGCCGGCGGCGGTGCCAGTCGATGGCCTCTTCGACGAGGGGTTTGACCTGGGTCGATTCCAGCTTGCCGTGCCACTCGGCCGCCTCGGCAACGACGCGGACGTTGCGGACGATGCCGTCCAGCCGGCGGGCATCGCTGAGGAGTTGGGCCTCGAGTTCCATGCGCTCTTCGCGGGAGAATTCGCCGTCGCGGCGGACGAGGATATCGGCCATGCCCATGATGCCCTGGAGGGGCGACCGGAGTTCGTGGATCCACAACGACCAGACGTTCTCGACCTGCGGGACTTCTCGTTCAGAGAGTTCGTAACCCATGGGCGAGCAGATGCCGACCCACCCGGTCAGCCGCCCCACCCCATCGAAGCGCGGCGACGCGACTTCGGCTATGCGGAGGTAGCGGCCGTCGCGGGCGCGAAGCCGATAGGTGGAGGAGTAGCCGCGGCTCGCTTTGAGGGCGGTCCGTTCCAACTCGAGACGTGCCTCGACGTCGTCGGGGTGGACGGCGGTCGACCAGTCGTCGCCGGTGGCCCCGGCCATCGATTGACCGGTCACTTCTCGCCATGCGGTGCTGACATGCGTGCGGTAGCCGTCGGCGCCAGCGAGCCACATCATGATGGGCAATTCGTCGAGTTGCACGGTGGTCGCCGAGGTGGCGGCTTCGAGGCCGGCGCGGCTAAGGAGCGGAGGCGAGTGGGAGTGGGAGTGTTCGCCTTCGTGACATTCCAGGAGATGGTCCCGGGCGTCCTGAATGAGCCGGTCGATGCGACGGATGCGTTCGGATGCACGTGCACGCTGGTCCTGGTCGAGGCCGGGCCGGTCGGAGTCGCTGAGGAGTTCAAGGCCGAGGGTGTAGAGGGTTGCGATTTCGCGTTCGGTGGTGGGGACGCAACCGCCCTCTCCGGGGCAGCAATCGACGATGGCGCCCGTCCGGACCCCCGATTCGACGTCCATCATGACCTCCCCGCCGGCCGTTCAGCGATGGGCTTTGACCAGCTTCAGCGCTGAACGGATACCCATCATGGCCCGGGGGGCGCTAAAGATCTGTCGCCTACGCGACATATTGATCGCGTATTTTCTCTTTCTATCGAGCCATCGGCGACACGGGTGGCCGGCGCTACGGCGGAATCGCCACTCACAATCGCTTTCAAACCCCAACCATTGACAAGGCGTCTCAGCTAAATCAAGGTTGAGGCCCGGGGAAGCGTCCGCCTCGAGCCTCCGAATGGCGGGCGCGAGCCAGTTTCTCCCGTCCGCCGCCAGCACCTGGAGAACAGCCCGTGTCCATCTCGAGACAAACGGGGCCAGCGCGGGGAAACTCCCTCGTGGCGATGTTGACGGCGGAGGGACTGCGGTTGCTCAGTGCCGAATCGCGGGTCGACTGGCTGGCCGAAGGGGACACTCTCTCCACCGCCGCGGGCCCAACGGATCACGTCTACTTCCCTTTCGAGAGCGTTGTGTCGGGGCTTTCAGAGCTTGGCGATGGGCAGTCAGTGGAAGCGATCACCGTTGGTTCCGAGGGGATCGTCGGGCTTTCGCTCAGTATTTACGGGCACGACTCCGTCCTGAGGTGGGAGGTGCTGGTTGCCGGCGACGCACTGCGAGTTCCCGGGCCGGCCTTCCGGGCAGAACTCGCGCGCGAGAGCACGTTTGCCGAGGGCTGCCGCAGGTACGCGGGTGTGCTGGCACATGATGTGGTGACAACCCTTTCCTGCAACGCGCTTCATTCACTGAGTGCCCGCTATGCGCGCTGGCTATTGCTGCTGAGTGACAGGCTCGGCGAGGACCTGCCGGTCACCCAGGAGCGCGCGGCCGCGATGCTGGGCGTCTCCCGGCAGAGCGTCAGCGCCGTTGTCGGGGATTTCCGGAGGGAGGGGCTCATCGCCCAGGCCCGCGGCCACATCAGGATCGTCAACCGGGAAGGGATTGAAGACCAGTCCTGTAGCTGTTACTGGAACCTCACGGGGCGGCCGGGAGGCGCGCGGGAGCGGATTCCAAGTCGGCGGTGAGTTCGCCACGATTTCGCCAGCGCGCGAACGGGGCGGTCTGTGGTGGT
>DATBWD010000220.1:0-5913 GCA_036515015.1 Tepidiformaceae bacterium | reverse complement strand
AATCACTCGAAGCCCAGGTCCTCGCCCTCATGAACGAAGGCGCCTCCCTCGACCGCGTCCTCCACGAGGTCGAAGTCCCGCAGCACCTGCTCGACAAGCCCTACCTCCGGGCGGTCTACGACCACCCCCAGTTCATCGTCCGGAACATCTGGCGGCTCTACGGCGGCTGGTTCGATGGCGAACCCGACAACCTCCTGCCCGCGCCCCGTGCCGACCAGGCGCGCGAGTGGGTCGCTCTTGCCGGCGGGGTCGGTCCCGTGCTGGACCGCGTCGCCAAGCTGCGCGAGGAGGGCAACTTGCGCCTCGCCTGCCATCTCATCGAATTCGCCGTCATCGCCGAACCGGGGTCGAAGCCCGCCCACGAACTCCGCCGCGAAGTCTACGCCGCCCGCGCCGCGCTCGAGACGTCCAGCATGTCGCGCAACATCCTCAACCACGCCGCCCTCGCCAGCGAACAGGGCAAACGCGACCTCATAGGAGAGTAGTTCCGAAGACTCAGGACTGGGAACTCAGACGCCGGCCCTCTGAGTGCTTGGCGTCCTCGCCCCACACCCTATCGCCCCATCGCCCTATCGCCCCGTCGCCCCGTCGCCGGTTCGCCCTATCGCCCGCTCGCCGTAGCCGCCACCGGCGATTCGACGCTGATGCTTGCCGTACACGTCCGGTAGCCCCACTTCTTCTCCGTGACCAGGAAGTCGGTTGCCTCGACTCCAAGCGCGTCCAGCCACCCCCGGCGGATGTACCACGACGGGCACGCCGTCACCCCCCGCCAGTTGTGCTCTTCCAGCGCGTTGAAGATCGGGCAAAACGGGTTCACCATCACCAGCTTGTTCGAACCCTTCCGGACGGTGTGCCCCCGGTACCCCTCGGGCGGCGAGAACACCCTTAGCGCCATCTCGAAGAGGTCCAGCGCTTCACCCGGCGTCTCCACCGAATCAACGCCGAGCGCCTCCATCAGCGCGTGCATCGCATGCGTAGAACGGTCTCGCTGCTCCTGGAGGTAGTGGCGGTTCACTTCGAGCCAGCCGCTCGAGGCGCTCTCCGTCACCGCCGATGCCGGTGCCGGGTCGCTCAACCATCCCCCGCGCAGTCTCTCGACTTCCTGCCAGGGAAGCTCGAAATTCCCCACGCAAAGCGGTACTGGGGACTCCACAGCGCACCTCCTCGATACCCACATCTATATTCGTGTTCGAATCTAGCTATAGGTCGACCCTATGCCTGCACTGGGGCCCCGGAAAGCGACATCCGGCCCTAAGAATCGCGCCCTTTGGCCCTCAAATGGGTATGCCGAACCGTTGGAGGCTGTGTGGCTTCGCCCCGGTCAGGGCCGAAGGCGCTACTCCTCGTAGCGCGAGATGACCAGGCAGCTATTCTGCCCACCGAACCCGAAGCTGTTCTTGATGAGCACGCGGACGTCCGCGCGGCGCGCTTCGTTCGGCACGTAGTCGAGGTCGCATGTCGGGTCCTGGTGCTCGAGATTGATCGTCGGGTGGATCTTCCCCGTCTGGATCGTTTTCACCGCGGCGACCGTCTCCATCGCCCCGCTCGCCGCCAGCCCATGCCCGATGAGGCTCTTCGTCGCGCTGATCGCCAGCTTGTAGGCGCCCTCACCAAACACCCGATTCAACGCGTTCGTCTCGGCCGTGTCGCCGAGGGGCGTGCTCGTGGCGTGCGCGTTCACATAGTCGATGTCACCGGGCGTGAACCCCGAATCCCGGATGGCCTCGAGCATCGCCCGGGCCGCTCCGTCGCCATCCTCGGGCGGCGCCACCACGTGAAATGCGTCCGCGGTGCAGCCAAAACCGGCCATCTCGGCGTAAATGTGCGCCCCGCGGTTGCGCGCGTGCTCTTCGCTTTCGAGCACGAACGCCCCCGCCCCTTCGCACGGGACGAACCCGTCCCGCTCGAGGTCGAACGGGCGGCTTGCCTTCGCCGGGTCGCCCTCGTAGCTCGTCACCGCCCGCATGACGCTGAACCCGGCCAGCCCGAGTTCGCTGATGCCCGCCTCGCAGCCGCCGGTCACCGCCACCTCCGCCCGCCCCGAGCGGATGAGCATCGCCGCCTCGCCGATCGCCTGGGTGCCCGCCGCACAGGCCGTCACTATCGTCCCGTTGTACCCGCGGAGCCCGTATTGCAGCGATACCTGCGCCGCCGCCATGTTCCCCAGCGTCTTCGGGAAGTAGAGCGGGTCGAGCTTCATGCCGCCCTTGTCGAAGAGCAGCCGCGCGCCCTCCTGGATGTCGTGGTAGCCGCCCCCGCCGTTACCGATGAGCACCGCCACGTGGTCGCGGTCTTCCTTCTCGAGGTCCAAACCCGAGTCTTCGAGGGCCTGCCCCGCCGTCGTCACCATGAATTGCGAGAAACGCGCCATCCGGCGCGCCGCCTTGCGCTCGATGAACTTCGTCGCGTCCCAGTTCCGGACTTCGCCCGCGACTTTGCAGGGGAAACCCGTCGGGTCGATCATCGTCAGGTGGTCAATGCCGCTCCGGCCTGCCAGCAGGCCATCCCAGAACTCATCCACCGTGTGCCCCAGGGGCGTGACCGCGCCCATCCCCGTGACCACGACCCGCTTCCTCGCACGCAGCACGTTGTTCATTGCCCATAGCCTACATTGCCCGGCGCTCCCGTGACAGGCGAACCACCCGGGGCCCCCTGCTCTTCCACCCCCTCGATTCACGATTCACGATTCACGATTCCGTCCGGTCCCCTGTCCCCTACCACCTAACACCTAGCACCTACCTAACACCTGTCCCCTAACCCCTGTAACCTCTACCCATGGCCGAAATCCCACTCCCCGGTCACGTTGTCAGCCGCCGGCGCGACGGGCAGCACGAAGTGCTCCTCCATCGCAGCGTCGCGATCATCGGCGACGACAAAGTGGAGATCCGCTCGGCGCGCAGCACCGTCGTCATCCCGCTGCTCGGGCTGGGCATCTCCGCGGCCATCGGCTACTGGATGGCCACGGCGGCCGGCGGCGCCCCAATCTGGCTCTTCATCGCTGCGCTGTTCTTCCTGTTACTCGCCGTGCCCGTCTCGGTCATGGGCCTCGTCGGGTCAATCGCCGGCGCCGATGTCGTCGTCGATGCGAAGAAAGGCTCGGCCACCTGGCAGCAGGGCTACCTCGGGATGGGCATCGGCACGAAGGAACTCGTCCCCTTCGCCAAGATCGACCGCCTGGAGATCCTCATCGAAGGCGACCAGTCCGACCGCTGGCACGACCACAGCGACGACCTCCGCCAGTTCGCCCTCCGGCTGGTGAAGGTGAGCGGCAAGGTGCTTCCCCTTGCCCAGGTCCCCGTCCCCGCCTACGGCCAGACCGATGGCATGGACCGCGTCCTCGCCGTAGGCAACGCCGTCGCAATCCTCACGGGTTCGACGATAAAGCTGCCCGAAGGCTGGAAACTCGTCGAAATCGACACCGATACCGGCGAGCCCGTCCCGCCCCGAAGGACTCCCGCCAACCGCGCCAAACGCGCCCGCAAGGCCCGTCGCTGAGCCCGGCACGGCAGTAGCGCTGCAGTTTATTCCTAAATCGCTGCAAAAGAATATTTCTTGCCCATTCGCTCTCCACCGACGCCCGGCCCCCGTCTAAGCTGGATGTATGGACAAAGCAACTGAGGCGCTCATCAACGCCCGGACCATCGCCGTAGTCGGCCTCGATAACCGCCAGGAACGACCCGCCTACCGCATCGCCAGCTACCTCCAGGGCCAGGGCTACCGCATCATCCCCGTCCCGTTCCACCAGCAAGCCGATGAAGTCCTCGGCGAAAAGGCCTATCCCAGCCTCCGCGACATCCCCGAAAAGGTCGACCTCGTCGACGTCTTCGTCCGCTCCGAGCAGACCGATCCAATCATCGACGACGCAATCGCTATCGGCGCCGGGTCAGTCTGGCTCCAGCTCGGCATCCGCAACGATGCCGGGATTGAACGCGCCCACCAGGCGGGACTGATTGCATCCCAGGACCACTGCACCAAGGTCGAACACGCCCGCAACGCGCCATAGGCGACACCCACGGCTGGCCGAACCTACTTCACCTTCGGGGCAATCTCCGCCGCGAGGTACTCCGGCACTTCGTCCGATTCGAAGTTGAAGTGCTGGAACTGCAACTCGCTGACACCCATCTCCGCGAACCGCCCCACCGCTTCGAGCACGTCTTCCGTCCCGCCCACGATGAGCCCCCGCGACCGCATGCCTTCGCGGAATTCTGCGGGCGTTGTCGCCCGGCTGCCGAACATGCTCATCACCCTCTGGCTGGCTGCGTCGAGCGCCGCCTCCGTCGGCCCCACCACCGCGAACACCATCATCGACCGCTTGATCGTCGCCGGGTCGCGCCCCTCCGCCTCGCAGTGCCGTTCGAGCACACCCAGCTTGTGACGATAGGCCTCCGGCGAAAGGTTCACGGCGTTCCACTCGTCGGCGTATTGGGCCACGAGTTTTAGCGTCCGCTTCTCGCCACCGCCCCCGATAAGGATCGGTGGCCTGCCCGGTGCGGGCTTCGGCAGGCTTTCGGCGCCGTCGAGGTGGTAGTAGTGTCCCGCGTAGGTCGCCCGACCCGGCTCCCAGAGCGCCTTCGAAAGGTGAATCGCCTCCTCCAGCCGGTCGAACCGCTCCTTCAATGGCGGGAACGGGATGCCATAGGCATGGTGCTCCGCTTCGTTCCACCCTGCGCCGAGTCCCATCACGAACCGGCCGCCGCTCAGTACGTCGATCTGTGCGGCCATCCGCGCCACGTTCACCGGCTCTCGGAACGTCACCGGCGTGACCAACGGCCCGAACCGGATGCGCCGAGTCTCCTGTGCCGCCATCACGAACGACAGATACGCCTCGAGTGAATCCTGCTGCGGCCCGATGAAGTAGTGGTCCGAACGGAAGACCGTCGGGAAGCCAAGCCGTTCCGCCATCGCGAGAATGTGGCGCCACCGCTCCCAGGTGAGCCCGTTTTGCCCTTCGATCATCAGGCCGATGTCCACTTGCCTGTCCTCCTGCGGTGGCTGAGCTTCGCCGCCCATTCTAAGCCCCGTCCCCCTCCCACCGCGCGGACGGCCGCAATGTCGCAGCCGCTGCCGGCGGCAGCGTTGCGCTCGCGTCTACCGGCCCGGCTCACGCCACTCCTACTACTGGGCGACGAACTTCGGCATTGTCGACGATACCGCCCCGGCCCCGACCAACGTGGGACTCTCCGCGACGAGTGCACGCGGCGGCTTCGAAGACCTTCGCTAAAGCCGGCCCGCTCAGCCCGTTTCCGGCTCGGCGCGCCATGCCACCACCCGTTCAGGGCTGATGACGATCAGCGGAAGCGCCTCGATACGCATCTCCTGGTACTGGGGGTACCGCGCCCGCAGCGCGGCCATGGCTTCCGGCCGCTCACCACCCCGCTCCACCACGGCCGCCCTCCCGTCGACCCGTATCCACCGGAGCGCCCGCCAGTCGTCCTCATAGTGGTCGACCAGCAGGCTCACGCGGGGGTCGCGCTCGATGTTCGCCAGCCGCGCCAGGCGGGTGCTGCGCTTTGGCTTCTCGTCCACCGCGATCACGAACTGCTCGCCCACGATCGCATAGCAGACCGGCACAACGTGCGGCGAACCGTCGCGCGCGATCGTCGCCAGGTGCGCCACACGCCCCGTCTCGAACAGTTCCCGCTGCCACGGTTCGAACATGGCCGAAGTGTAGCCGACCCGCCCTGACCACCGCCCGCCGTTCCGGTACAGTGAGCTACATGCCTCGCACTGTCCTCGCGGCCGACTTCGGCGGTACGAACCTCCGCGCTGCCGTCGTCGATGAGTCCGGCCAACTCGTCGACCGCCGCGTCCTCGACACTCCGATCGAGGCGTCCAAAGAAGAAATCATCGCGGAGGTCACCGGCCTCCTCTTTTCGATCGTCCGCGCGGCCCCGAACCCTCCGCTCGCGGCCT
>DATBWD010000219.1:0-9267 GCA_036515015.1 Tepidiformaceae bacterium | reverse complement strand
AGAGCCTGCCGGCGCCGAGGAGCGGCCCTGCCATCTTCGCCATGACCCCGAGCAGCCCCGGGCTGCGCCACGCACGTTCCGGGAGAGCCGAGGACATGAGGTTCATCGCCCGGCTGGCAGCGGTGTCTCCGACGACGACGTCGCATGAGAGATCACCCGTCGCCACCTCGATGTGGAGGCGGTCTTCGCCATCCCAGTCGAGCACGATGGGACAAACGACGCTGCGCGCGACTCCGCTTCCGAAGAATCGGGTGCAGGCAAGTTCGGGTGAGACGTCGGCGTAGAAGGTCCACTGTCCGGCCGGATCGCGGTGCCAGACGGAGGTGTAGCCCGGGCCGACCGACGATGCCGGGAAGCGGCGGACGGCGATCACGTCGCCCGAGCGGAAGGGGAGGCCCATGAGACCCCAGCCGCTGAAGCGCTCATCGTCGCCGGGAAGAAGTGTGGCGTGCTGTTCGGCGTCGAGGACGGCGGCGCGGGGCGAGGGCATGCGGGAACCTCCGGGGATGGAGTGGACGTTACGGGGTGGCCGCTGGGACTTCAAGCGTACGATCTGCCTGGGAGCAGACGGTCCCGCTAAAGGGCCCGTGGGTCGCGCCGTGCGTCAACCACTCCCATCGGCGCCCGAGGGGTACACCTCGGAGACTGTCCCGATGTAGAGCCCGTAGTCCATGGGATCGGTAGCTGGCGGCTCAATGCCGAGGGCCGTGAGGGCGACGCAAACCTGGCTGCGATGGTCGTTCCCGTGGTGGATCGCCGCTGCGAGCCGCAGCCCGAGAGGGGCATCACGCGTGTAGCCATCGTCAGGGTCGACTTCTCGCACGATGGCCAGTGGGTCGGGATTCGATTCAAGGATCTCGGCCCAGCCGTCGTCGTTCGCCTCCATCAGTGCGCGCAGCTCACCCAAGTCCATCGCGTCAGTTTTCACGAACGGAACGCGTTCGCCGCTGGCCACGAAGAGCTCGAACGAGTCGGAGTCCACGATGTGGCGAAGCGTCGTAAGGATGGATCCATACGTGCCAGGGATGGGCCTCAAGATGAGCTCGGGCTCGAGGCCCTCGCAGGCGTCGATCAGCCGCACGGTGGCCCAGGTGTGGTGCGCGAACGCGTCGCGCATGACCGAGGTACTCACCCGGCAAGTGTAGCAAACCGTATTCCGGGTGGGACGCGGCTCTCCCAGAACGTCAGCCAGGTTCGTGGGGCGGCCATCGTCAGGAGCCCGGCGGGGCCGCTGTGACCGACAGTCCAGCGGGAGCGACCGGCTCATTGCTCATTCCGGGAGGGTCACGTGCACCACTTCGGTCACGGGGTGCGGAACCCTGGCCCCAATTACTGATTGCGTTGGCCGGCTTTTCACTCTATCATTCGGACGTTCCTGCTATTCGACCGGAACTGGAAGGATTCCACATAGGTTGATCTCAAACGACCTTTGCTTCGCTGAAACCGGAGCTGATGACCGATCGGTAGAAGGAAACAATGTTGAATCTCAAGTTAGTTGCCTCATCTGCAGTGCTTGCGCTAGCCGTTGCGAGCCTGGCGTTCCCTCTCGTGGGCACCAGTGGCACAGCGAAGGCAGGACCAGTCGAGACCCCTAACGGATTGTGTGGCGCTGCAAACATGGTCAACGACGCAGCCTTTCCGCACATGGTCCAAGCGATGACCTACCACACGGCAGCGCAGGGCGACGCCGGTATGTTCACCGCAGTTGGCGCCTCAGCCTGCTGATGGGTTGGCTATCCCGGCGGATGATGAAGCTGTTCGACGGTGACATCGCCCGCCATTCGGGATAGGCGCGACTCGCCTTCGGCGAGGGCTTTGGCCTCGCCGGCGGCGGGGACCCTCTTTTTGACCCCCACCAGATTGAATCCGGGCCGCTTCTCAATTCCGCCTTACGTCAACTGTTAAATCTGCGGGCTGCCCTCCGGGTATGCCCTGAGACCCTACGCCCTTTAAGATCGAACGAATGATTCGCAACTGGGCGCGGACGACCTTCAAGTCCCTGGAAAACCGCAACTTCCGCGTCCTGTGGATTGGCACGACGCTCTCGTTCCTCGCTTTCATGATGTCGTCGATCGTCCAGTCAGTCGTGGCCTTCGACCTGACGGGGCGGAACGGGGCGGTGGGCGCGGTTGCGCTCGGCATGGGCGTCGCGACGATCGTCATTTCGCCCTTTGGGGGCGTCATCGCGGACAGGGTTTCCAAGAAGCGACTGTTGCTCATCGGGCAGGTGGCCATCGGGCTGAACTTCGCCGCCGTCGGCGTACTCATCTTGACGGATCAGGTCGCCATTCCCTGGCTCATCGCGTCGACGTTCGTGCTGGGGGCGGTATTCGCGTTCATAGCGCCGGCCAGGCAGGCGTGGATCGGGGAGTTGCTGCCCGGAGAGGCGCTGCCGAACGGGATCGCGTTGCAGCAGATTGCCATGACGGCGACCCGGATCGTGGGGCCGTTCCTCGCCGGGGGGCTCATCGCACTCTCGTTCGTGGGCACGGGCGGGACGTACCTGTTCATGGGGGGTCTGTTCGCGATCGTGGTGGCGACGCTGGGCCAGTTGCCCCCAACACAGAGCCGCGAGAAGGGCACGGGACCGTCGGTCCTCGGCGACTTCAAGCTGGGGGTGTCACACCTGACGGAGCGCCCGCCTCTGCTGCTGCTGGTGCTGTCGTTCATCGGCATCATCATCACGGGCTTTTCGTACTTCGTGGTGCTACCGGGTTACCTCGAGAATGAACTCGGGCGGCAGTCGCGCGACATCAGCCTGATGTTCGGGGTGAGCGCCGTGTCGGGACTGGTGGTCACTCTAGGCCTGGCGAGCATGGCCGGGTCCCGACGGGCATGGCACGTGATGATTGGCGGGGGCGTGATGATGGGAGTTTCGCTCCTGTTCACTGCGGTCTCGCAGAACTTCGGACAGGCTTTGCTGACGATGCTGTTCATCGGGGCCGGTTCGAGCGCCTTTCAGTTGATCAACAACTCGCTGGTGATGCAGAACTCCGCCCCGGCGTTCTACGGACGAGTTATGTCGGTCACGATGCTTGCCTGGGGGCTGAACAGCCTGGTGGGATTCCCGCTTGGTCTGCTGGCGGACCGCATCGGCGAGCGTGAGACGCTGTTCATCATGGGGGTGCTCGTACTGATGGTGAGCGCCGCGACGGCAATTGTGCGGTTCGGCTTCATCCGTGGAGAGAGCCCCGTGCGCGGTCTCGCCCCGACCGAAGTGGGCGGGGGCGACTGATTGGCGCCGTCTCCTGCTAGTCTGGAAGAACACGAATCACCGTGGAGGCAGTGCCGCCGATGGGACGCGAGGAACTGGCCGCGCTTATCGCAATCCTGACAGCGCAGCAGGAACGGGGCCGCGAGAGCCTGGCCCTGGGAACGTGGAAGATCAGCTTCGACAAGAAGCGTTCTGCGTTCATCTTCGACAAGTGCGAGAACGACGGTTACTGCGAGGAGCGTCCCGCCGTGGTGGCTACCGACGGCAGCGTTATCGACCCGGGGGGGCCACTGTTCGACTGAAGCGTCCGCGGGTGGCCGATATGACAAAGTCCGATCTGATCATGTCGCGCGATCTTGCCGATAGAGAAGGTGGGAGATTGCATGCCGAACAAGGTTGCCCAGCACCAGGGAATCCTCCGTGTGCTGCTCATCGACCCGGTTGTGGATGATGTGCGCCGCGTGCGCAGTGTCCTGCAGAAGAACGGGGACTTCCGGATCTACAGCGCGCGCGACATCGCCGAAGCGCGGGCGCAGTTGGCCGAGGGCGCGTTCGACGTTGCGCTCATCGAGAGCGCGCTCTGGAGCGGGAGCGGGAGCGAACTGGTGAGATTCGCGGGAGAACGGAAGCTGGACCTCGCGGTAGTGCTGCTCACCAGCGGGAACCAGCGCGAGATGCTGCCGGCGCTGAAACTGGGGGCGCACGACTTCTTCGACAAGCAGCAGTTGAACGATGGCGCACAGCTCGCGATCAGGCTGCTGGCGGCAGTCGAGGAGAGCCGCTCGCTCCGTCGGCGCGACACGATGGTGCGGTGGCTGGAGCGGGAGGCGAAAACCGACCACCTGACCGGCGTGCACAACCGGCATGCTTTCGACGAGCGACTGGAGGAGGCCTGCAGGCACGCGCGCCAGAATCGCGAGGCGCTGGCGTTGATCATGGTGAACGTTGCGAACACGGGGCGGGTGAACGAGGCCTACGGTCACCAGGCCGGTGACGAGATGATCCGACTGGTGGCGCGAGGGATCGTGCGCTGCATTCGTGGGAGTGACTTCGCCGCGCGGATCGGCGGCGACGACTTCGGGGTCATCATCCCCGGGGGCGATATCGACCTTGCGCGGCGCATCTCGCGGCGCATCGCGCACGAGGTGGAGCGGTTGAACGGGGAGGAGGAAGGCGACGCGGTGCCGGTTTCGGTGACGTTTGGCGTCGCGAGCGGGATGGACTGCGAACCGGGAATCCTGTTCGACGCGGCGGAGCGGCAGATGGCGGGGCATCGCCCGCCGCGGGCCGTTACGCGGCCCGGGAACGCCGGTGGTGACGACGACGGGCCATCGGTAGCCTGAGCGGCGTCAGTCCTCAGCGAGCAGCCTGAGCACTTCGACGATGGCCTGTGTGCCTTCAGAGCCGCGGCCGCGCGCCTCGAGCATCCGGAAGAGCTGATTGACGAGCGCCGTCCCGGGGAGGGGCGTGCCGGTTTCTCCGGCCGTCTCGAGGACGAGGCGGATGTCTTTCTGCATCAGTTCGACCATGAACCCCGGGCTGAAGTCGCCCGCGACGGCCCTGGGCGCCAGGTTCGAAAGCATCCATGAGCCAGCGGCGCCGGCGCTGACGACTTCGAGCATCTTCAGCGGATCGACGCCGGCACGGCGGGCAAGCGAGACGGCCTCCGCCATGGCGAGCAGGTTGAGCCCACCGGCCACCTGGTTGCAGAGCTTCACCACCTGCCCTGCGCCAGAGGGCCCGACGTGGACGATTGTCCTGCCCATGGCCTGGAGGACCGGACGGGCGCGTTCGAACACATCGGGGTCGCCGCCGACCATGATCGCCAGCGTGCCGGCGCGGGCGCCGACATCGCCGCCGCTGACGGGGGCGTCGAGCATCGCGACGCCCTTTTCGGCCATGCGGGCGGCGACGTCACGGGCGACGGCCGGGGCGATGGTCGAACAGTCGATGTAGATACTGCCCTCGGCGGCACCGTGGATGATGCCGTCCTCGCCGAGGGCGACGGCGACGACATCGGGCGAGTCGGTGACGCAGGTGACCGTGACTTCCGAGGCCGTGGCAGCTTCGGCGGGGGATGCGGCGATGCGGGCGCCGATGTCGGCAAGGGAACGGGTTCGGTGCTCAGAGCGATTCCAAACGGTGACGGAGAAGCCGGCCCGGACGAGGTTCTCGGCCATCGGGGTCCCCATGATGCCGAGGCCGATGAAACTGACGCGTTCGATGGTCACGAGGCAACTCCGGGCGCGGTGGCGCACCTCGAATGCTACGGGGCCGGCGACGGGCCGTCAGCGCAGGGGGGCATCCCAGGGGAGGGCCCCTGCCGGGGGTTCGAGGAGGGGCATCGCGAGGCCGTCGGCGATCACGATGATGAAGTCGAAGCCGGAATACAGCGTGGGGTCCATCCCCCGGATTGCCCAGGAGAGCTTTTCGTCCTGGGCATAGGTCGAGGCGCCGAGGAGGATGAGCGCTCGAGCAGCAGGGTCGCCGGCAAGCACCGGCGAGACGAACTTCAGCTGCTTACGGAGGTTACGGCGGAGGGACGCGCTGTGCTCGTCGTCTTCGGGGCTGGGGGTGCCGAGGACGCAGCTTCCGCCCTCCTCGAGGTCGTTGGCGCTCCAGGCATCGACGGCGGGGACGACGGTGCCGTCATCGATTTCGGGCTGCTGGGCGGCGAGGACGATTTGCTCCGCGAGTTCTTCGCGTTCCTCTTCGCTGGAAGGCAGACGGAAGAGTTGCATCGAGTTGAGCTGGAAGCTCCCGGGGACGCGGTTCGTGAATTGGGCCCAGTGAGGCTGGAGGCCGCCGAGGATCGTGACGACCGAACCGGTGGTGCTTGTCCTGCGGAGGAACGTTTCGACGGGACGGCGGACTTCGAGACGGCCATCATCGATCGCCCGGGCCTCCTGGACGGACTCGAGGAGTTGGGCGAGCGCTTCGTCACCGGTAGGCAGGGGGGCTCCCCGGGGCGCCCAGAGGGCGATCGAACGTCCAGATTCATCGAGGCGCTGTTCGATGGCTGAGCGGGCGGCTTCGAACTCGAGGGATGCATCGGCTGCAAGTGTGTTGACGAGGGCGAACCCGAGTTCCCAGCGGCGGCCAACCGTGATGGCGCCACGAGTGACGGCGTCGTCGGATTGGAGATCGTGCGCACGGGCACTGCGGGCATAGCGCCGGCCGAACCACTGGAGGAAGATCCGGAGGGCGGCGTCGGCTGGATCGGCGGGGTACGTCCTCGAGTCCAAGCAGATCAGGCTTCGGCGGTCTCTTCGGCCTCTTCGGCGGACGCTTCACCCTCGGCAGCTTCCTCGGCAGCCTCTTCCTCTTCGGCGCCTTCGAGCCGGAGTCGCGGCGGAGCGACGGTGGCCACGGCGACCGACGGGTCCGTGAGGATCTCCACGCCCTCGGGAGCGACCAGGTCAGCGACGGTGATGGTGTCGTCGAAGCTCTTCAGCGTGGAGACGTCGACTTCGATCGCATCGGGGATGCTTAGCGGGAGGCAGCGTACAAAAACGGTTTCGAGGCTGTGGATGAGTGTGCCGGCAAGGTCGTGGACGGCCGGGGCTTCGTTCACGGTGTGAAGGTTGACCGTCGTCTGGATTGGGCGCTTCAGGTCGACCTGGTAGAAGTCGACGTGGATGGGTTCGCCCATGCCGCCCTTCCGGCTGAGGCCACGGACGATGACGTGGCGGGCCCGGGACTCGCCTTCGATCTTGAGTTCGAACATGCTGCGGACATTGCCGGTCTTCATCGTGCGGCCGAAGTCGCGGCTATCGAGCTGGATAGCGATGGACTCGAGGCCTTTGCCGAAGACGTTGGCGGGAAGGATGCCCTGGCGGCGAAGCTGCTTCACCTGCTTGCCAAGGACGGTCCGGGGGATGGCGTGGATAGTGGTCCGTTCAGCCATGCGAAAACCTCCGCGTCCACGCTCAATACGTGGCGCAACGTTTCTACCATACCGGGATGGCGGACACCGTCAATCCGGGGGCGCAAGAAACAGGGCCACCGGGTGGCCCTGTCGAATTCTGATGAAGGGGCGGCTCAGGCCGGTTTTAGCGCGTTGACCTGTGCGCGGACGGCGGCCTTATCGGTGTACCAGTTGACGTTGATAGCCTTGAAGGCTTCCTGGTCGGCAGGGGTGTCATCTTCCGCGAAGATCGCGGTCACGGGGCAAGCGGGCTCGCAGGCGCCGCAGTCGATGCACTCTTCGGGGTTGATGTAGAGCATTCGGTCTTCGCCCTCGTCGAAGTGAATGCAGTCGACGGGACACACTTCCACACACGCCTGGTCCTGGACATCAATGCAGGGCGATGTGATGACGTAGGTCATTTGGCTTTCTTCTCCTCGTCTTTTGGGGGCATTTCGCCCCATTCGGCAGGGCCAATCCTACTACCGATGTGTGTGACTGTGAAGCAAAGCACAGGCTCCCAGAAAGAGGCATCGAACAGCAAGGCGGATACCGGGGGAGCGGCTCCTGAGAGACCTCAGCGAGTGGGAACGGGGGTGCCTGAGCGGAGGTCAACCGCATGGAAGCGGCCCGCCTTTATCTCCGCGATGAGTTCGCGCTCGTCGCGAATGTCCTTTTCGAAGTAGGTGGCGCACTTGCCAACATCGCTGATGGCATGCGAATCGGTGCCGGCGGTACCCGGCAGTTCCATGATGTCGCAGAGGCGGCGCGAGAACTCGTTCTCCTTGTCGCTTCCACGGCCGTTGAGTTCTTCGAGCGCCTGAACATACTGGTAGGCCGGGTTGCGGCGAGCCTTTTCGAGCGCCGCCTGGTATTCGTCATCGTTGCGGCTGAACCAGGGCATCTGGCGGCGGTAGGGGTGGGCCGCGACCATAACGCCATCGCCCTTTTCGACGTAGGAGGCGAGTTCGCGCGAGCGGTGCATCCCGAAGACGTACTTGTCGATGCCAAAGACGAGGATGTGCCCATCGTCGGTGCTGATTTCCACTCCTGCGAGGACCAGGAAATCGTGCTTGGCACGGAGTTCCTCAATCGAGCGGAAGTCCCAGACGGTGTCGTGTTCGGTGAAGCAGATAGCATCGAGCCCGGCCTGCTTGGCACGGACGATGAGATCGTCGGGGTTCAGGACGCTGTCGTGGGAACGGGGCCAGGTGTGGGCGTGGAGGTCGATTAGCATTAGCGGTGAGGGATCACTATAGCGACGGATTTCACGAGGGGGCAACGTTCGGACTCCGGCGGCGCCCCTGCGAGCCCCTAAATGGCGTACGTGCGAGTTCATGAGAACGTCGAATAATGGAAATCTGTTGTTAATCTCCACGGCCGAAAATCAAGGTATGCAAGAACGTGAAGCCGGATGCGAACACCGTTGGCGCTACTTCGTCAACACTGCGAGCCGCGCAGTCCGTCTGCGCAAGTGCGAGCGCTGCGACCTTCGAGACATCGTAGCGAGCCGCCCGACATCGCTCCTCCCCGAAGCGCTGGTGGAGAAGTTGACCGCCTAGCCTCGGCCGCGGTCGCGGCGGGCGACGGCCTCCAGGCGTGCGCGCCGCTGGTTTGGCTCGTTCCCCGCGAAATTCGGGCGATAGTCGCTCTGGCGCCCCTGGATCTGGGCGGCGTGCTGGCGGTCATGCCGGTAGAAGGAACGCAACCACTGGAGGACGGTCAGGGTGCCGAATACCTCGCTCGTGGCTGTCCGGTCGAAGTCTTCGAGGCGCATGCCATCGATAAGGCCGAAGGTGTACGCGCGCTCGAGTGCAAGCGCCTGGAGCAATTCTCCCACGGAAGAGCCATTGGCCTTCTCGACGGGGATGTCGACCGGCTCTGTTAACTGGCCTGAGACGACCGGGCTGTGCTCGCGCAGGGCGCGGCGCACCCATGAGTCGTAGGCGCGTTCCATTTCCCAGAGGTGGGCGAGCTGTTCGAGGGACGTCCACTGTTCCTCGCCCTCGGCATCGACGGGCACCCTGAGTGCCTCCTCGGGGTTCAGCGAGCGGGCGGCCGCGATAAGGGCAGCCCGCTCTTCGCGCATCTTGGCCTTGAGTTCTTCGACCTGTTCAACCGTTGCCATTGGTACCACCACCCTGGC
>DATBWD010000218.1:0-3859 GCA_036515015.1 Tepidiformaceae bacterium | reverse complement strand
CTCCCCGTCCACGCGAATGTCGACGGAGTCCCATTCGATCAGACGTTTCATAGGTGCTGGGTGCTGAGTGCTGAGTGACCGAAGAGCTCCGGGCGGGCGGACTCAGCACCCAGCACTCAGCACTTGCCGGGCTCGTGACATATTTCACATGGATTTCATCAGGGTGCGCGCTGTCGAGACTCGTTCGCACCCTATACTGGTGTGACACGGAAGGCAGGTACGCTGGTGCGCACCGTATTTCTGGTCAGCCGCCACCCGGAGATCGCCCGCCTGGGGCCCGTCCTCGAACGCCACGGGCTCGCCGCGACGGTGATCGCCCCCGAACGGCTCGCGACCGACGAGCCGCCGACCGTCGATGCCATGGTGCTGGACCTGCGCGATGTCCCGCAGGCGGCGCTGACCATCCTGACGACCGCCTACGGAGAGAACGGCCTCATCCTCCTCGCGCTCGTGGCCGAGGACCAGTTGGACCGAATCACCCCGGACCTCGCGGTCGATGACTTCGTCGTGCTGCCAGCGGAGCCGGCGGAACTCTCACGGCGCATCGAACGGTCGCTCTGGCGGCGGCACGGGATCGACAGCGAAAACTTCGTCCACTGCGGGGCGCTCACGCTCGACCTTTCGAACTACCGGGTGACGATCGACGGCGAGCCGCTTGTGCTCACGTTCAAGGAATACGAACTGCTGCGCTTCCTGGCCATGAACGCGGGGCGGGTGTTCACCCGCGAGCAGTTGCTGAACCGCGTCTGGGGCTACGACTACTTCGGCGGCGCGCGGACGGTGGACGTCCACATCCGGCGCATCCGTTCGAAGATCGAGATTGGCGGCCATTCCTTTATAGAGACGGTGCGAAACGTGGGCTACCGGATGGTGGCCGAAGCCCGCAAGGACGAAGTACCCGAGTAGCGGCCACGAGTTTCCGAAGCAAACGAAAAGGGGACGCGATTGCGTCCCCTTCCCGCGTATACCGGCGAACCGGGATTAGACGTCGTCGCGCATTGCCCGGCGCTCTTCGGGCTCGCCCATGGTGTGGCCGCCCGGGGCCTTCGGGTTGTCGAGCGTCTCGCGGTAGGCGCCGGTCTCGACGCCGCGCGACTCAATGAACTCCTTGAAGCGCTCGAGGTCGCCTTCGACCCGGCGGCTCATGAAGCCGAGCTTGTCGCCGACGGTCTCGGTGAAGCCTTCGGGGTCGTAGCTCATTTCGAGGTGGACGCGGGTCTTGTTCGCGCCCAGGGTGTCGAAGGTCACAATACCGGCGTTTTCCTTGCCGCCGATGCTGTTCCAGATGATCTTCTCATCGGGGATCTGTTCGCGGATCTCCGCTTCCCACTCCTCTTCCTTGCCGCCGACCTCGGCGCGCCAGTGGAGGCGCCGGTCGTCGAGCTGGTGCACTTCGTGCACGCCTTCCATGAACTTGGGGAACTCTTCGAACTGCGTCCACTGGTTGTATGCAGTGCGCACAGGCACGTCGACCTCAATCGTCTTTGTTACGCGAGCCATTCGCTATTTCTCCTTCTTTGGGGGTTACTTCCAGCGTAGGCGGGGCGCACTTGCAGTCGCATAAGGCGCACCGCCGGTGGGTTGCAGCGTTATGCCGGGCAGGCCCCGGATTGCAACGGAAACGCAACTATCCCGGGAGCGCTGAGATGGGCACGAAAGGCGCGAATTGTCAGGATCAGTGGGCTGCCCGGGTGGCAGCCGGAACAGCTTTGTTGCCGTTCTTATCGGTTTCCCGGCGCTCACGCTCACCATTCGGGCGCCGGGAAGACTTCCCAGCCCACCACTGGGACGTGCCGCCCGAGCCATGCTCCCTGCAACGGGGCCGCGCAAGGCCCTCCCGCTGTGCAGACAGAAAAGCCCGGCCAACCAGCCGGGCTTTTCTGTGCGTGTGCGCGGGGTCGATTACTCGACTTCGATGGTAGCGCCGGCTTCGGCCAGCTTGGCCCTGATGGCCTCGGCCTCGTCCTTGCTGATGCCTTCCTTCACCTTCGTGGGGGCGGCCTCGACGAGGTCCTTGGCTTCCTTCAGGCCCAGGCCGCTGACCACTTCGCGGATGGCCTTGATGACGTTGATCTTGTTTTCGCCGAAGCTCTTGAGGACGACGTTGAATTCCGTCTTCTCCTCTTCGGCGGCAGCGGCCCCGCCACCATCGGCGGCGGCGGCCGGGCCCGCGGCCATCATCATCGGGGCCGCAGCGGTGATTCCGAACTCCTCTTCGATCGCCTTGTTCAGGTCGCGGAGTTCGAGCAGGGTCATGCCCTTGATGAGTTCGAGTGCTTCTTCAATCTTGGTTGCCATTCGGTTCCTCTCTGCGTGTTCGGGGTGGCTGGTGGCGCCGGCTCAGGCCGCGCCCTGTTCTTCAAGCTGGGTGGCCCGGGCTTCGACGAGCCCGGCGAAGTTGCGCATGCTCGCCTGCAGCAAACCCGCCAGGTTGTAGAGCGGGCTCTGCAGTTTGCCGACGACATCGGCGATGAGTTGTTCGCGCGAAGGCATGGTCGCCAGACCTTCGACCTGTGCACGGTCGAGGATCTGCCCCTCGAGCCAGCCGCCGTGGATGGTGATGTTGAGGCGGCGGGCACGCAAGTGCTCGGTGAGCAGCTTGACCGGGGCAATGGGGTCGCCGAAGCCGACCGTGAGGGCTGTCGGGCCCTGCAGGATCTGGCTCATCTCCGGGCGGCCCGCCTGCTCGGCGGCCATGGTGGCAAGGGTGTTCTTGACGACCTTCACCTCGGCGTTCGCGGGGCGAAGGACGCGCCGCAGCTCGGTCATCTGGGCGACGGTCAGGCCACGATAGTCGGCGCTGATCGCGATTGAGGCCCGCTCCATGCGGTCCTTGATCTCGGCCAGCATTTCGACCTTCCGTGGGGTCGGCATAGGCGTCTCCTCGAAGGACAGTGGGGGCGGACGGCGAGTCGCGCCCGGGGCGGTTGAGCCGGGGAAACGAAAAATCCCTGCCGCCAAGGCAGGGACACAATGCGTGGCGGGCACAATGCCACCTCGCTGGTTCCGCCTCGGCAGGCGCCTTGCGGCTTATCCCCCCGCCCGTGGTGGGCGGTTCACACAGGGACCTGCGGTCTCCGGCTCTTCAGTTGTCCCAAGAAGCGTACGACGGTTGGCGATATCGGACAATCGCCCACAATCCCGGAGCCGCGGCCCTCTGTGGCCGCTGATTGTCCCACCGGAACGTGCCTTCGTACGGCGTCCTTGTCCTGTTCGATCGCTGAAAGTGGGCCGGGACACGCCACCGGCTTGAACCTCGCCTGACATATCGGAGCGAACAGGTCCACTCGGTGCCCGGAGGGCGAGGTTGGGTGGAACAGCCAGCGGCCACAGAGGGCCGCGGCTCCGTTCCGTTCGACTCCTAGGCCGTTTCGGCCAACGGCTCGGGAGTGACCGGGGGGACAAAGCCACGGTTTGCGCGCGTCCACGTCCAGAGCGCAAGGCCGCCGAGCGCGACCATTGCCACGGCATTCGCGAGGAAGGCGTTCGAAATGGCTGACCGGTCGGCGATGGCGCCCATCGCGGGCTTGGCGATTGCGCCGGTCACGCTCGTGCCCATCGTCGTCATGCTCGCCACGGTGGCCCGGATGTCGTCGGTCGAGTCGCGGTTCACGAGTTCGCTCACGATCGGGAAGAAGGTGCTGAGCCCGAAGCGCAGGACGGCAAAGGCCGCGAAGGCTGCAAACGCATCGACCAGTCCCAGGACGAAGGCCGCGCCTGCGACCAGCCCGCAGGCGGAGTAGATGGCCGTCCGCGCGCCCAGCCGGGCCGCAATCCGGTGAGAGAGCAGCGCGCCGCTCATCGCCGAAAGGTTGAGGCCCGTTATCAGCAGCCCGAACGCGCCGATGGGGACCCCGTG
>DATBWD010000217.1:0-6567 GCA_036515015.1 Tepidiformaceae bacterium | reverse complement strand
TGGAGTTGCTGCTTATCGGCGACCGGGTGGACGCGAAGCGGGCAAAGGAGATGGGCCTCGTCTGGAAACTCGTGGAGCACGACCGTCTGATGGACGAGGCAAAGGCGCTCGCAGAACGTCTCTGCAAACCGGCACCGCTGGCGATCCGGGCGACGAAGGAGGTGGCGTGGCGGGGGCAGGAGTTGCCGTTCGTCGACGCCATCCGGTTCGGCGAGACGATGCGCCGGGTGGCGGGGGCGACAGAGGACGCGCGGGAGGGGCCGGCCGCGTTCCGTGAGAAGCGCGCTGCGGAGTGGAAGGGGCGGTAGCGAGGGGCCTCAGGGGATAGCGGCGAGGACGATGTCGCGGGCGATGGGGCCGGCCTCGATGGAGCCGGACTGGCCGTCGTCGAGCACGACGGCGGCGACGGCGCGAGGGGCGGACGCCGGGGCGTAGGCGACGAAGAGGACGTGTTGCTGTTCACCCGAGTCTTCGGCTGTGCCGGACTTGCCCCCGAAGTTGGTGTAGCCGGCGTTGGCGAAGGCGGCGGACGCGGTGCCATTAGGACCGGTCACCAGTTGGAGGCCATAGGCAAGATGGTTCCACTGGGCATCGGTCAGGGGGATTGCGCCACGGGAGACCGCTTTCTCGGTGGAAAGGATGACTGGCGCGCGGAGGTCGCGGGCGAGGAATGTGCTGTAGCCGTTCGCCAGTTGGAGCGGGGTGATGAGGAGGTCACCCTGGCCGATGCCGAGGTTGACCTCGTCGCCGGGGTACCAGTCTTCGCCGCGATTCTCGCGCTTCCAGGCGGCGTCGGGGACGAGGCCGCCCTCTTCCGCGAGGCCGACGACACCGGTCGGGGCGCCGAAGCCGAAGCTGCGGGCGACGGCCGAAAGGGCACCGTCGGTGTTGTTGTAGAGCGTGAGCGCGATCTGGTAGAAGACGGGGTTGCAGGAGCGCATGAGGCCTTCGGCGATGGTGAGCATGCCACGCGCGCCTTCCCAGTTGCGGCGAGGCGGGTCGACGCCGTACCAGATCGCGCTGCATTCGAGGCGGTCACCGGGTGAATAGCCGCCGTGGAGGAGGCCCGCGGCAGCCGTGAACAGCTTGAACGTCGACCCTGCGGAGTAGAGGCCGTCCGTCGCCCTGTTGGCCTGGGGCGAGCCTTCGGCGCCAAGGATAGCGGCGAGAGCGACCGAGTCGTTGCGCTCGAAGGCATCGGGGTCGAACGAGGGCGAACTGTTCAGGGCGAGGATGGCGTTGGTCACGGGGTCGATGACAACGGCGGCGCCATGCCGGGCGCCGAGGCGGGCCTGGGCGGCCGTGAGGACGTTGGAGTCGAGCGTCGTGGTGACACTCTGTCCCTGGAGGAAGTCGGTCTTGCTGACGGTGCTGACAGTGGCGCCGGACGAATCGACGAGGCGCAATTCGGATCCCGTGCGGCCCGCGAGCACCGCTTCGAGAGCGGATTCGAGGCCGACGGCCCCGACGCGATCGCCAGGGCGGATGCCCTCGCCGGGGCGGTTGGCGATCTCCTCGGCGGTGTATTCGCGGGTGTAGCCGACGACGTGGGCCGCGGACGGGCCGAGGGGATGCACACGGCGTGTTTCGAAGTAGAGGATGATGCCGGATGTCCGCGTGAGGTCGGCGGCCGCTTCCACGCGATCGAACCCGATGGGGCCGACGGCAACGCGCTGGTAGTCGGCGAGCGGGCTGAGGAGGGCGGCATTGACCTGCTCCTGGGTGAAGCCGAAGGTGACCAGCGCTGTCGTGACGGCGGCGCGGTCGGTGATGGCGCTGCGGTCGAGGCCGATCATCGGGATGTCGAGGGTAATGGCGAGGGCGGCGCCATTGCGGTCGTAGATGGCTCCGCGCACGGGGCGTTCGATCTGGCTCTTGAAGGTCCGGCCGCCAGCCATTTCGGGGTGTACGGCGGAGGGGTCCCAGCGGAGGCGAGGGCCTTCGGGCGAGTCGACGAGGTTAAGCGAAACGGAATATTCGAGGACGCCGAAGTACCCCGTAGCGACGCGAACAGCCAAACTCGCATGAGCGTTATCAACTCCGTCAACGCTGGCCTGGAGGCTGGCGAGCGTGAGTTCGGTGGCGAACGAGCGGTAAATGTCGGCAAACGTTACGAGGGGATACGTGCGCTGGGATTCGAAATCGAGCAGTTCGAACATGCCTGAGGTGTTTCCCGCCATCCATGCGCCCGCGAACGCTTCAGCGACGGAGCGGGGTGTGGGGACCTCGGGGGTAGCAGTTGGCTCGGGCCCATCCGAGCCCGGCGCGTCGAGTGTGCGGACGGCGGCGATAATGGACCCGGCGAGGATGCCAACGATCACCGCTCCGAGGAATACTCCTCGCATGCCAACTCCTCACCGTCGCCGACCGAACCCAGCGTTGGCGATTGTAGCAGCGCTGTCTCTCCTTTTCATGGCGGGCTTAACCGGGTGCAACGAGACATCGGGAGAAGGCGAGGGGAGCGAGACGCTCCTCGGGCCGACCGTGACAAGGCCAGAACCGGCGGGCGAGCCGAGGGGCGTGCGGCTGGGATTCAGCACGCTGCCACCGCAGCGGACGATGGAGGCCTACGTCGGGGCGTTCGCGACGGCGGCGCAGTATGCCGACATCGTCCTCATTCAGCGGGCGCCGCCCTGGGAGGACTTTCTGCCCGGCGCGAGCATCAGCCAACAGACGACTGACAACACCCTCACCGAGAAGGCGCTGCTGAAGCAGTACGACGACCTGGCGCTGTTCTATGCCATCGACCCGACGGACGGGGCGGTCCAGCGGACACGGATCGCGAACCTGCCGCCGGCGGTCAGCCAGGAGACGGGCTTCAACGACGGGAAGCTGAAGGACGCGTTCATTGCCTACGTGACGTATGTGGCGCGCAACTACAAGCCGGAATACCTGGCGCTGGGTGTGGAAGTGAACATGCTCTATGACCGGAACCCGGCGCAGTTCGAGGCGTTCCTGGCGCTGTACAAGGAAGCCTATGCGCAGGCGAAGGCGACCAGCCCGGACACGAAGGTTTTCCCCACGTTCCAGCTCGAGGACCTGGAGGGCAATTTCGGCCGGGTGCATCCGCCCCAGTGGGAAGTCCTGGATGTGTTCGAGGGGTACATGGACGTGCTGGCCATCAGCACCTACCCCTACCGGACGGAACTCCGGAGCGCTTCGGAACTTCGGCCCGACTACTACGGGCAGCTGCGGACCCGCTGGGAGGGCGAGATCATCATTTCCGAGACGGCATACGCCTCGGCGCCGGTCGAGGGGCAGATAAGCATCGGCAGCGAAGAGGACCAGCAGGTGTTCCTGCAGCGGATCCTGTCGGACGCGGAGGAGTACGGGTTCGCGGCCGTCATCTGGTTTGCCGCGCTGGACCCGGCGTTTGCCAGCCAGGGATCGGCGCTGGTCTTTCGGGATATCGGGCTGCGACGGAGCGACGGCTCGAACAAGCTCGCCTGGTCGACGTGGGAGGAGTGGTCGCGCCGGCCGTTGAAGGAAGAGTCCGCCGCCAGGTGATGGACCGGTGCGCGTGATTACTGAGAAGGACCTGTTCAAACTGTCGGGGATCTCCGCGGCGATTGCGCTGGCGCTTGGGATATGGGTGGGCTACGCGAAGGCGCCAGTAGCGGGGGACCTGCGCCTGGCGCGGGAGATCCAGGCGCAAACGCGCTTCTCGGAGACGGCCCACTTCGTGAACTGGCTTGGCGACTGGCAGTGGGTACCGTTCCTCGCGGTCGGGCTCATTGTGCTGTGGAAGGCGGGGTATCGCGGCTTCCGGGGCCGCGGGCCGCGTGGGCCGCAGGAAGCGCTGTACGCATTCATCGCGATCGGGGCGCTGCGCCTCGTCAACAACCTCCTGAAGGCAGTGTTCGATTCGCCCCGGCCGCTGGAAGAACTGGGCATCCGGGTTGACCGGCTGCGGGACACGACAGGCTTCCCGAGCGGACACGTGTACGGCGATGTGCTTTTCTTTGGAGCGCTGGCGGCATTCGCGCCGCTCTGGGTGCCGGAGCGGTTGGTCCTGCCGGTGCGGATGTTGCTCGTCGCGGTGATCTTGTTGGCGGGGCCGGCACGGGTGTATGTGGGCGCGCACTGGCCGAGCGACGCGCTCGGCGGGTACCTGTGGGGGCTGGCAGCGCTATCGCTGGGCCTGGCCTATGGTCGCTGGGCGGCACGCCAGGGCGGGGGACAGCACCAGGCCGCGGCGAAACGGGCGCGGGGCTAGCGGGGGACGGTCTCGTCCAATTCTCGTTCGGCCGCTTCGGATCGCTGGGGGCCGATTTGTTCGGTGAGCTTGACGCGGTCGACCAGTTCGCGGCGAGTGACGAGGCCGATCATGCGGCCGGCATCGATGACGGGGACCTGGTTGAGGCTCTTGTCGGCGAGCAGTCGCATGACTTCGACGGCGCGCGCATCGGGGATCACGGTGACGATCTGGTCGCGCGGGGTCATGACTCGCTGGGCGGGCGTGTTGCGCCAGTCGTCGCGTGAGACCTTGCGGACATCGGAGACGGTCAGAAGGCCGAGGACCGCCCCTTCGCGAGCAACAATGACGCAGCGTTCGGCGCCGGAGAGCATGTGGTCGTCGACGACATCCTGGATGGAGGCGGCGGGCGAGACGCTCACCCATTCTTCGCGCATGACGTCGCGGGCGGTAAGGCCGGCAAGCATCGCATCGAGCTGGAGGGAACCGGATTCGGCGCGGGCGGCGGTCAGCAGAAACCAGCCGATGAGTGCGAACCAGATGCCGTTGAAGGTGTTGCCGGTAAAGAAGAGCAGGAGGCCGAGGACGATGATGCCGTAGCCGAAGGCCTGTCCGACGGCGCCGGCCACGCGGGTGGCGCGCCGAAAACTGCCGGTCTTCTTCCAGACGATGGAGCGGAGGACGCGGCCGCCATCGAGCGGGAAGCCGGGGAGGGTATTGAAGATGGCCAGCAAAACGTTGACGAAGGCGAGGTAGGTGAAAACGGCTTCCGCCTGTTCGTTGCGCGTGCTGAAGAACCAGGCGAGGCCGGCGGTGACGACCGCGACGAGGACACTGGTGAGCGGGCCGGCGGCCGAGATGAAGAATTCCTCACCGGCGGTCCGTGGCTGGCGGCCGAGGTGGGACACGCCACCGAAGATGAACAGGGTGATGCGTGGGACTTCGAGGCCCTTGCGCAGCGCGACCAGCGCGTGAGCGAGTTCGTGGATGAGGACCGTCAGGAAGAGGAGGACGGCCGAGATCGTCCCAACGATCCAGTATGTGGAGGTGGCCCAGCCCTCGTACTGGGTGGGGAAGAAGCCCTCGGAGAGTGCCCAGGCGAGGATGCCCAGGATGACGAGCCACGAGAAGTGAATCTCGATGTCGATGCCGAAGACCCGGGCGACGCGGAAGGAGCCTCCAAACACAGGCTCACAGTACGCCAGTGGACCACGCTCCGCCAGCAACAGGGGCTGAACGGTCCCGGAGCGACGGTGCAGGTTGCCTCGTCTCCGAAGGTTGCTTAGCGTGACGGAATGCACTACGTGGCATTGTTCGTCCCGTGCTACATGTCGGCCCTCCGGCCGATCGACGCGCAACACGCGGAGCGAGTTCTCCGGGCGCTTGGCGACGAGGTGGTCCTGATCGACGGCCGGTGCTGCGGCCAACCCGCCTTCAACAGCGGCTTCCGGGCCGAAGCGAAGTCCGTCGGGCGGGAATTACTGCGAGCAGCGCAGCCCCACGCGACGGTAGTCGTCCCGTCGGGGTCGTGCACGAGCATGGTGCAGCACTACCTGCCCGGGCTGTTCGAGGGTGTCAGGCGGGACGGCGCGGAGAGCATCGGCCAGCGATTCCACGAGTTCAGCGACTACGTCCAGACCCATCCCCGGGCGGGAGAGTTGCGCTTGCGGCTCGACGGGGTGGTGACGTACCACGACTCGTGCCATGCGCGGCGGGAACTGGGCGTGACATCGAGCGCGATTGCGCTGATCGAACGCATCGAAGGGCTGGAATTGCGGCGGCTGCAGTACGAGGAGGAGTGCTGCGGCTTCGGGGGGACGTTCAGCGCCAAGCAGCCGGAAATCTCGGCGGCGATGATGGCCGGCAAGCTGGCCGACGTGACCCAGACGGGAGCACGGGTGGTGGTCTCGGCGGACCTTTCGTGCCTGGCACACCTCGAATCGGGGGCGAGGGGCATGGGGCTGGCGGTGGAGACGTGGACGATGGCGGAGTTGCTTTCGAGGGCACTGCCGTGACCAAGTACCGGGAGCGCGCGATCGCCGAGACGCGGCTGACCGGCCCCGGGGGCGGCGTGACGCCGATCATGCGCAAGCTCGTCACCGATTCGCGCGACATGCTGGCCCGGGGGGCGCCAGACGCGCGCGAGCGGGCCACAGCGGCGCGGATGTATGCCGTTGAGCACCTCGAGGAGTTGCACGACCAGGTGCGCGAACAGTTCGGGCGGCGTGGCATTGGCTACCACCGGGTCAAGGACGCCGACGAAGCGCGGGCGACGATGCTGCGGCTGCTCGGCGGGGCAAGGCGGGTGGCGAAGTCGAAGACGATGGTCGGTGAGGAAGTGGGGCTGACGCACGCTCTCCGCGAGCGGGGGA
>DATBWD010000216.1:0-4792 GCA_036515015.1 Tepidiformaceae bacterium | reverse complement strand
TTGCAGTTGGCTACACCAGTTCGTTGATGCGCGCCGCCAGCCGGATATCGCGATCGGTGACCCCGCCGGCATCGTGGCTGCTGAGGTGGATTTCGACGTTGTTGTAGACGATCCGGAGGTCCGGGTGGTGGTCCATCACCTCCGCCGCCATCGCCACCCGCGTCACGAACCCCATCGCCTCGATGTGATCCTTGAACTTGAACGAACGGGAGAGGCGGTCGTTTCCTTCGGCAGTCCACCCCTCGAGATTCGCGGCGGCCTCGCGGACCTGCTCCACCGGCATCTTCTCGGCCATCTCCTTACCCCCTGTGGCTTGCCAGCCTGTAAACCCGCCCGGAGATAGTATGCATTGAGTAATGGATTGGGAACGGGTTTCGCGCACACGGCGCACACGGCGATGGGTTCTCCGGGCGGCCATGGGGGCGGCGGGCGCGACAGGCCTGGCAGCGGTCGGATGTAACGGCGAAAAGCGCCCCCCGCCCACCCCGCAGTCGGACGCCAGCCCGACCGCAGCGCCCGCCGGCTCCGTCCAGCCTTCGACGACGCCATCGTCCGGCGCCCACTTCGGCGGCACGCTCCGCCACACGGGGTTCGTCGTTTCCGATGACTCCGCGGGCCGGTTCGACCCGCACAAGACACAGGTGGGGCCCGTCTACGGCCAGCAGTCGCTCGTCATGAGCCGCCTCCTGACATACGAAAGCCAGGCAGAGGGCACCATCGTCCCGGACCTCGCGAAAGAGATGCCCGAACAGCCGGATGGACAGACCTATGTGTTCCGGCTGCACCCCACGGCACGCTGGCACGAGATCGCCCCCGTTGGCGGCCGGCAGGTCACCGGCGAAGACGTGAAGTACAGCATCGAACGCCAACTCCAGGGCGACGCCTCGTTCATCAGAAAGGCGCGCTGGACGAATGTCGACGGCATCGACGTCACGTCCCCGGATACGGTCACCATCCGCCTGAAGGCGCCGCTAGCCGCCATGACCCAGCAGTTCGCCGATGTCAACGCCTTCATCGTCGCCCCCGAAATGGACGAGGCGGGATTCACCGCCGATGCCCAGTGCGGCACAGGCCCGTTCACCTGGGTCGAATGGTCCGAGCAGTCGTTCGCCAGCGTTGCCCGCAATCCTGCCTGGTTCGGCGGCAACGACCGGCCGTACCTCGACGGGATCGACCTGTTCCAGCCGCGGGACAGCGCGGAGGTGGAGGCATGGTTCCGGACCAAGCGTATCGACGCCGCCTTCCTCGGCCGGCCCCAGGCCGACAAGCTCCGCGAAGTCATCCCGGAACTCCAGGAGGCGACCGTCGGCCACTCGCGGTTCTTCGGCATGCGGTTCTTCCTCCCCCAGTTTCCCTACAACCACGTGAACTTCCGCACCGCCGTTTCGATCGCCATCGACCGCCGCGCCATGCTCGAGCGCTTCTTCGCCGGTTCCGGCGAAATCAACCCCTGGATTAGCTGGCCCATCTCGAAGTGGAGCCTGCCCCAGGCTGAGCTCGTCAAGCTGCCGGGATACCGCACCGGGTCCCAGGGACGAGAAGAGGACATCCGCGAAGCGAAGGCGCTCCTCGACGCATTCAAGGGCGAAAACAAGCTGCCGGATGACCCGCTCACGCTGATCGTCGTCGACGAGGCGGAACGGTCCGTCGGGATGGGCTCGTTCATCGAGGAACAGCTCAAGAGCACGCTCGGCCTGAACATCACCGTCTTCCCGACGACGGCTGCCGACCTCGGCAAGCGGCTGCTAACCGACGAAGCGCCATGGGCGGTCGGCCCCGACGACGGGTGGATCGACCTCGACGACTGGGTGTTCCCCTACTTCCACAGCGAGGGCACGAAGAACACCTTCCCCCTCCGAGATACAGACATGGACACACTCATTGCCGCGCAGCGCGTGGAGTTGAACGAGGAACGCCGCCGGCAGATCGGCTACGACATCCAGCGAAAACTGCTTCAGCTGAACGCGGGCATCAACTTCGTGAGCGAACGCGTGGTTTCGTTGACCTGGCCGTATGTGAAGAACCTGCCGCTCGATGCCTCAGACGGCTACCAGCACCGCTTCGCGGACTGCTGGATCGACCACGCAGATCCAGGCTTCAGGGGACGCGGCTAGGAGCGGCCTAGAGGCCTTCGTCCAGTATTCGGCGCGCTATTTCGTAGGGATCGGGCACATAGGTGCCTTCGCGCACCTGCTGCCGCAGCTTCGCGATCCGTTCCGCGTTTTCCGATTCAGTCCTGTCGGGCGCTGCGACGCTCCCGCCGGAACTGTACGGTCGGTCAAGAGCCGGGGTCTTTCGGGTCCGAGACATCGCAAACCTCGCGGTATCGTCGACTCATCGTAGGCGGCGTCGAGCGACGGTACAACCCGTATCATGCGCGCTAGGTGTAAACAAATCGCAACGAAATCCGGCCATTCCATTGCCTTAACGGCGCATCTTGGGCCGGCGCGTCAGTCAGACGCCGGCCAGGCGGTTACAGGCTGAAGAAGGCGCGCTCTACCTGCTCGGGCTCGGTGAAAAGGTGAAGTTCCGAACGCAAAGACATAATGTGCTGGGTGTTCGCAGCCTTCTCGGCGACGCCTTCGTTTTCGTACATGGCGATCCGGGCCAGTTCTCCGCTTTCGTCGGCGGGGCGGAGCACGTAACTCCCAAGGCAGCCTTCGGTGGTCGCGAGGGCTTCGGCGAGCTTACGGATAAGCTCTTCGACCCGCTTTTCCTCGCCTCGCCGGGGGCGAACGATCGAAAGACGGATGTAAGTCATGAAAGAACCTCTGTTGTAGTTTGCCGAATCATAGCCCCACGGGGGGCGGGAGTAATAGAGAAAGCCTCCGGCAGGCGGAGGCTCACTCTCAGTTGCTCATCGCGGCAGGTTAGCCTCAGAGTCGCAGTTTGCCGTGGGACGGCTGGCGACGGCGCTGGCGCTGGGGCAGAGCTGCTTCTTCTGCAGCGAGGTCCACGGGGGGCGAGGTGAGTACCTCGTGCACGTAGCCGCACATGATGCAGCTGCCGTAGGTGCCGTGCCAGTCGCGCTCGACGATCATCGAGCCGCGACACTTGGGACACGACTTGGGTGGTGCTTCCTGTAGAGCGGGCATATGGTTGCGAATCCTCCTCACACGAAATTCGAATCTCTCGAGGGCAGAAAAAAAGACCTCGAAGCGAGCGTCCCTCGCCAGGCCCTTCGACTGCCTACGGGGTTAGCTGACGGGTTCGGGCGGAAGGGCGCCCTATCGCTCCCCCGGACACACGGGAGCAAATTCACCCCGAAAGTTGGTTCCCCCGCTGCACCTCGCGGTGCACTGGGCAGGTTTGCTCGAAATCATCCAAGCGCGTCGCGGTTATGCTTTTGTAAGCTCCCCGCATCTGGAAGCTATCAAGCTGTTAGCAGGCCTGTCAAGAGCACATTGCGAATTTCGTCACAAATTTACCATCGAGGTATCCATAACAGTGAGAAATCGCGTAAATGTGTTCTACTGCCCGCCACCCGGCGCCGTGCTGGGACCCGGCACGACTGCTGCCGGCCTGGGTGTGACATTCCGCCACCGCCAGACGCAGGCCGTGGTCAGGCTGGCGCCTGATACCCCGAAGATGTTCGCAACGATCCCCACCGGGTCCCCACGGGCGATGAAGTAGACCAGGTAACAGGCGAGTCCGGCCGAGAGCATCAACCATGCCGCGAGGGAATAGCCCCGAACGTCTCGCGTGCGGAGGATGCGGATGGTGTTTGGCACATAGAACACCTGGCTCAGCACCACCGCGAGCCATCCAATGCTGTCAATCAAGGAAATCACCACGAGGAGATAGCCGGAGCGTAGCAGCGCCCTGGCTAACGCGCAGGACTAGCGCAGTTCGCCTTCGAGCAGCCCCATGACGTAGATGTCGAGGTAGCGGCCATGCTTGAAGAACGCCTGCCGGCGGCAGCCCTCCACCTGGAATCCCACCTTCTCGTAGACGTGCCGCGCGCGATCGTTGCCCGCGAACACGTCGAGCTGGATCCGGTGCAGGTTCATCGTCTCGAAACCGAACCGGCAGAGCGTCCGCATCGTGTCGGTGCCATAGCCGCCGTCCCAGCACGACTTCTCGCCGAGCGCAATCCCGAGGATCGCCGAGCGATTCTCCGGCGCACCAGCATGGAGGCCCGCCCCACCGATCATCACGCCGTCGGAGAGCCGTTCGACCGCGAACTCGGCCGCTTCGTAGGAGATATCGCCGACGCGTTCGATGAAGCCCCGCTCCTGCCGGTGGGACACCGGGTACCGCAGGCTCAGGTGTTCCGTCACTTCCGGGTCGTTGAACCACCTGTAGAGCAACGGTTCGTCCTCCGGCTCCCGCGCGCGTAACCGGACGAGTTGGCCTTCGAATGGCGATTGCATCATCGTGCTCCTCGTTGCGGCCCCCGGAAACGAGAAAAGCCCACCGGGTGGGTGGGCCTTCAGTGCTTTCGGATGCCGGTGTCTCCTATGGCGAAGGGGCCCACAGCGGGGTGCGGCCGGCGGTGTTCATGCCGGACGAATCCTTGGCTGCGTTGTGCGTCCCATGCGCCATCAGGTGCCGAATAGTAGGCCATCGACGTGCCCGCTGGCAATCGGGCATCCCGGGCAAAGAGAAGGGCCCGCTCGTCGAGCAGGCCCCCTCGCTCTTGCGCCGAAACGCTGGGGTCAGATGAACAGCGGCCCGAAGACCACCGCCACGATCGACATCAGCTTGAGCAGGATGTTGAGCGCCGGGCCGGAGGTGTCCTTGAAGGGGTCGCCCACGGTGTCGCCCACGACGGCGGCCTTGTGGGCATCCG
>DATBWD010000215.1:0-9075 GCA_036515015.1 Tepidiformaceae bacterium | reverse complement strand
TCAGGCGACCACGTGGAGGGGAAGGGCGAGGCGTTGCGGGGGATGTCGAAGCTGGCAATCGTGGCTACCCGGCCGTCCTTCGACACGAGCAGGTTGCCGTCGCTGTCGACGCTGACGGCCTCTCCGTTGACGGAGACGGGCGAAGGCATGACGTAGACCGGGGCCGTGCCCGGGCGCGTCTCGCGGGTGCGAAGGTCTAGTAACGTGCCCCGGCCGGCCGGGTCGGCAGTGGACTCCATGAAGGCGATGGTGTGTTCGTCGACCCAGGTCACGCTGAAGACATGGAGCGCGGAACAGTAGACATCCTCGCGGCTCGCACCCGAGGCTTCGGCGATGACTATGCAGCCGTCGCGGTCCATGAAGACGACGCGGCCGGGGATGGCCGGGTCGGGGTCGCGTTCGAGCGAGGGGGGACTCGGGTTGTAGCGGCCAATGGAGAGCGCGAGGACGGCGACGGCCACGAGCAGCGCGACCGCGCCGATGACCCCGGCCACGAAGAGCCGATCTCTCATGCGAGCCTCTGGTGCCGGAAGCGGGCAACGATGAGGGCGCCGGCCACCAGGGTGGCCCCGCTGATGATGAGCGCGAGCGGCGCGCCGATGGTATCGGCAAAGTGTTCGAAGATGAACGTCACGAGCGCGACGAAGATGACGGCAACGCCGAGGATCATGTAGACGAAGAGGCCCCGCCAGATGCTCAGTGCTATGAGGGCGCCCCCAGCGGCGAAGGCGAGCAGTTCGACGAGGATGTAGTCGTCGTCGAGTCCGGCGGCGTAGATCCCGGCTGCGGCCATGAGCCCGAACACGGCGCGACCGAGCGCGGCGGGCGAGAGCAGGCCCATTTCGACGAAGACAAGCGCGACGGCGCCGAACAGCGTCACCATGACGCCACCGAAGAGGACGTTGTGGTCGTCGGGGAAGGCGCCGATGCCGGACGCGAGCAACACGAGGGCGGCTGCGACCCCCAGAATCTGGGGATGACTGGGTGCGACGACCCAGAGGACGAGGGCGAGGGCGGTTGCGGCAAGCCCCGCATAGACGAGCCAATCGCGGTCGTCGATGTCGAGTTCGTTGCCGGCGACGGCGACGGTACCAGCGAGCAAGGCGACGCTGAGCATCCATGCGACATGGCCGGCCCGGACGACCCCGGGTTCGGAAGAGGCTCGCATCACCAGCCCGGCGAGCAGCGTGAGCGCGAGCGGCGCCGCGAGGGCAAGGATCCGGGCCCAGGGACGGAGTTGTTCCCAGTTGTCACCAAGGAGGACAAAGGTACCGACACCAGCGATGGCGACCCCGAGGTAGAGGAACGCCTCGAGTATTCCGGGGCGTTCGCCGGATGGCTCCGGCGTGGAGGAGCGTTCGAATTCGGCGATGCGGTTGGCAGTGGGCTCGTCGATCAGGCCGGCGGATCGCCAGCGACGCAATTGCTCATCGATTGATGGCACGGAACGAGAATAGCACCGGGAGGCCTCGACTGTAACGGGGCGCGGTCGCCGACATGTTGTAGGCTGGGGGACAAATTGTGAGTGACGAGGGCGAGGAGATGTCCCTACGCGGGAAAGCAGCAATCGTCGGCGTGGCCGAGTTTCGGCCGACGCGGTATACGGAGGGCGCCACGACGCTCGGGATGCTGGCCGAAGTGGCGCGGGATGCGATCGGCGACGCCGGCCTCGAGATGGGCGAGGTCGACGGGCTCATCACGGAGGCCTTCGCTGAGGCGCCGTTCATGGCGCCGTCGACGCTGGTGGAGTACCTGGGGCTGCGGGCGCGATTTGCCGAGATCGTCGACCTCGGCGGGGCGACGGGGGCGGGGATGGTGTCTCGGGCGGCGGCAGCCATCACGGCGGGGCTGTGCGAGACGGTGGTCTGTACGACGGCGGCGCGGAGGGAACAGCGGACTGCGTCGGCACCCAAGCGGACCGCGAGCACGGGCTGGGCCGGGCGGCGGACCGACCGGACGCCGTATGCCGAGTTCGAGGAGCCTTATGGCGCGATCGGGGCGAACTTCGGGTACGCGATGATCGCGAAGCGTTATCACCACGAGTACGGGGCGTGCGCGGATCAGCGGGCAAAGATCGCGGTGGCGCAGCGCTACAACGCGTGCCACAACCCGGACGCGCTGTTCTATGGGCAGCCCATAACCGTCGAGGACGTATTGAATTCGCCGGTGGTTGTGGAGCCGTTGCACCTGCTCGAGATCGTGATGCCCGTTGCGGGAGCGGCGGCGGTGGTCGTCACCAGCGCGAACAAGGCGGCGAAGCTGAAGCAGCGCCCGGCGTACATCCTCGGGGCCGGGGAGAACACGACGCACCGCAGCATCACCTATGCGCCCAGCCTGACGAACAGCGCAATCACGGTAGCGGCCGATTCGGCGTTCAAGATGGCAGGGGTCCGGCGGAAGGACATCGACGTGGCGAGCATCTACGACTGCTACACGATCACGGTCCTGATCTCGCTCGAGGACGCCGGGTTTGCGAAGAAGGGCGAGGGGGGCGCGTTCGTCGAAGAGCACAATTTGCAGTTCGACGGCGATTTCCCGCTGAACCCTCACGGCGGGCAGCTTTCGTTCGGGCAGGCGGGGATCGCGGGTGGGATGTCGCACGTGACGGAGGCCGCGAGGCAGATCATGGGGCGATCCGATGGCCGGCAGGTGAAGAAGTGCGAGTACGCCTTTGTGAACGGCAACGGGGGCATCATGAGCGAGCAGGTCTCGCTCATCCTGGGGAGGGACCGGTGATGACCGAGCAGACCACCGGGCAGGCGCAGGAGACGACCCCCTACACGAAGCCGCTGCCAGAGCCGACAGCCGCCAGCCGCCCGTTCTGGGAAGCCGCGCGTGAGCACCGGCTGCTCATCCAGCGATCGCGGAAGACGGGAGAGGCGGTGTTCTACCCGCGGCTTATTTCGCCCTTCGGACCGGACGACGAACTGGAGTGGTTCGAGGCGTCGGGCCGGGGGACGGTGTATTCCTACACCGTGGCGCACCGGCCGACTGCGCCCCAGTGGGCGGGCGACACCCCGTACGTGATCGCCATCGTCGAGCTGGACGAGGGGGCGCACATGACGACGAACATCGTTGGCTGCGAGCCCGCGGACATTCACATCGGGATGCGGGTCGTGGTCGAATACGACGACGTGACGCCTGAGGTCACGCTGGTCAAGTTTCGGCCAGAGTAGCGAGCATCAGCCCAGCAGGTTCTTGAGCGCTTGCTGCACCGCGGCAGCCGCCTCGACGTTGGCGACTGCGGAGCCTTCGGTGGCGACCACGTTGACATGAGCTGCCCCGGCCTCGACGTAGGGGGCGATGAACTCGGCGATCTCGCGGGGCGCGCCGTAGGGCGTGTAGCGCTCGAAGCGCTCGAAGGGGATGCGGTACATCGCCTCCATGCCGCCGCTCACCTTCGCGCGCGCCTCAGCGCGGTTGGCGGCGACGCCGGTCCAGAACTGCATGCCCATTTCGACGGCAGCGGGGTCGCGCCCGGCTTTGGCCGCGGCCTCGGCGACGGTTTCCCGCGCCTGGCGGAAGCGGTCGACGGATTGCCAGATACCGGTGTAGCCATCCCCGTAGCGGCCGGCGCGGCGGAGTGCCGCATCGCTGCGACCGCCGACGTAGACGGGCACGGGGCGAATCGGTTTGGGATAAACGGTCACCGCCTTCAGCTGAAAGTGTCGGCCGTCGAAGGTGACGTCGTCCTCGGTCCAGAGGCGCTTGAGCACCTGTATGGCCTCGTTGGTCCGGGCGCCCCTGGTGTGGGGGTCGACGCCGCAGCTCTCGAACTCGTGGGGGTCTTCGCCGCCGATGCCAATGCCCAAAACGAGGCGGCCCATGCTCAATTGGTCAACCTGCGCGGCCTGGAGGGCGACGAGGACGGGATGACGAAGAGGCAAGAGGTAGACGCTCGTCTTGAGCTCGATCGTGCTCGTGACGGCGGCGACGGCGGCGAGCGTGATCAACCCATCGTTGCCGTGGCCGAAGAAGGTGACGTGGTCGCCGACGATGAGGCTGTCCAGGGCGAGTTCTTCGGCGCGACGCGCGGCCTGGAGCGTCGCCCCGGGATCGTGGCCGCTGAAGACATCCCAGCCTAGGACGAGGGCGGCGACTTTCGGTGCGGGCATAAACCACCTCCGCTGGCATTCTAGCGGCGGTGGTGTGATGGTGGCCGGTCTGGGATAGTCGAAGGCATTACGCGCGGGAGAGTTTGATGAGCGAAGGCGCTCCACGACAGCCGATGATCTTCGACCTGGCATTCCTGACGGGAGTGCCAGATGTGACGGAACTGGTCTTCGTCAGGCATGGGGAACAGGACGTGACGTCGCGGCAGGGCGGCCCCGTGGGCGATGCAATCGACCCACCATTGAGCGAGCGAGGTGTCCAACAGGCAGCGCTGGTCGGCGAGCGATTTTCGACGGAGAACGTCCACGCCGTGTATGCGAGCCCCCTGCGCCGGGCGCTGGAGACGGCCGAGCAGATTGCCCGCCACCACCGCCTCGAACCAGTCGTGATGCCGGACCTTCGGGAGGTCGAAGTGTTCCGGGACATCCCGGCCGAGCAATCGGCAATCGACTTCCTCGGGCGGTCGCTGCTGATGGGGATCCGGGAGCGGATGATCCACGAGAAGCGCTGGGACGTGTACCCATACTCGGAATCGAGCTTCGACTTCCGCAAACGGACGGTGAACGCGGTGGAAGCGATCATCGCCGAGAACGAGGGGAAGCGCGTGGTGATCGCCTGCCACGGCGGGGTCATCAATTCGTACATCGGGCACATCATCGGAGTGGAGTACGACATGTTCTTCCGACCGGCGCACACGGCCGTCAACGTGGTCTATGCGGGGCACGGTGTGCGGGCGTTGCAGTCGTTGAACGACATCCACCACCTGCAGACGCCCGAGGGCAGCTTCCTGAGCCACTGAGCGAGCCGGATACGCAGGCCGGGCGTAGAATCCGCCCATAAAACGTCGGATTGGAGACAAGGATGACTGTTGCGGACTTCTCACTCGCCGGGAAGGTGGCGATTGTGACCGGGGGCAGCCGGGGCATCGGGCGGTCGATCGCCGTCGCGCTTGCGGAACACGGGGCAGACGTGGTGGTGGCGGCGCGCAAGCCGGAATCGCTGGAAGAGAGCGTGGCGGCGGTCAAGGCCACCGGCCGGAACGGCATCGGCGTGCCGACGAACGTGCGAGACATGGCCGCGCTCGAAAACCTGGTGGCAGAGACGACGCGGCAGCTGGGCCGCATCGACATTCTCATCAATAACGCCGCGACGAACCCGGTGTTCGGCCCGGTCGCGAACCTCGACGAACGGGCGTGGGACGCCATCATGAACACGAACGTGAAGTCGGCGTTCTTCCTCAGCAAGATGGTGCGGGAGGCGATAAAGGAGCACGGGGACGGCGGGAGCATCATCAACGTCAGTTCGACGGGTGGTCTGCGAGCTTCGACGGGGCTTGGTGGCTACTCGGTCTCGAAGGCGGCGGTGATCATGCTGACGCAGGTCTGCGCGAAGGAGTGGGGCGTCGACGGCATCCGCGTGAACTGCATAGCCCCGGGGCTCATCAAGACAGAGTTTTCGCGGGCACTCTGGGAGAACGAAGCCATCCTGACCAACTCGGTACAGGGAGCACCTCTTCGGCGCATCGGGGAGGCCGACGAGATGGCAGGCGCAGCGGTGTACTTCGCCAGCGCGGCGTCGTCGTTCACCACGGGGCAGACGCTGGTGCTCGACGGAGGGGTGCTGGCCTAGCGCCGGCATTCGGCGATGAGCATCCTGCAGGCACTGGCACGGCCCTTCATCGCACTCGCCAGGCTGCTGCTTCGGCTGGGCATCAAGTCGGTCAAGCTGACGATGCTGGGCGCGGCGGGGGTAGCCCTCGTGCTGGTGCTGGACGCGCTCCTGCTGGGCAAGGCGAAGGCTCCCGACGAGTTGCTTCCGCCGGAGGAATCGGACGACGGATAGCGGCGAAGGGCCGCGGGACTCCTGTTGACTTTGCATCGCCGCGGAATCAACAATCCGCCGCATGCGCACTGGGATGTTTCTCTTGCAGGATGTGCCGTGGGACGTGCTGCGCGAGCGTGCCCTGCGAGCCGACGACATGGGGTTCGATTCGATCTGGGTGGCCGACCACCTGGTGGAACCGTATAACCCTTCAGCGCCATGGTCGGAGGCGTGGACGCTCCTCGGCGCGCTTGCGGCGACGACGACGCGGGCTACCCTGGGAGCGCTGACAAGTTCGCAGACGCTCCGCAACCCGACTCTGCTGGTGCAGGCCGCCCAGACGCTCCGGGACATTTCCGGGGGGCGGGCGGAGCTTGCGCTGGGTGCGGGGGGCGCGCCACTCGACCATTCGATGACGGGCACGCCGGCCTGGACTCCCCAAGAACGGGCAGACCGGTTTGCCGAGTTCGTCCCACTGGTGTCGGAGCTGCTGCGCACGGGGGCATCGCCAGAGGGCGCCCCGGACGGCTCGCGGCACTTCCCGGTCGAGGGGGCAAAGCTCAATGCCGCCGGCGGTGTGCGCCTGACCATCGGCGCACTCGGGCCGCAGAGTATCGGGCTCGCGGCCCGATATGGGGACGCCTGGAACTCCTACAGCGTGAAAACGGGCGGCCGGGTCACGGGGATGGTCGCACATGAGGAGGCAGTAGGTCTCTTCCGTGCTCGCAAGAAGCGGTTCGAGCAGGCCTGTGAGCAGGCGGGGAGGGACCCCGCAGCGATCACGAAAAGCTACACCTGGATCGAGAGCTATATGGGCGCGGGACTTCCCGAGCTCGAGCGCTGCAAGGCGGCTGTGCATGACTTCGCCGCTGAGGGAGTCACCGAGTTTGTCGTCTACTGGCCGCGCGACGAGTCAACCGGGACGCATCCCAGGGACTTCCTCGACATCCTTCGGAGCGTTTAATTCGGTTTGGGTCAGTCGGCGTGGCGGCGGCGGGCGCCTTCGGTCGCGAGGCGGGCGGCCGACCCGTGGATGCCCCGCAGGCCGGCCTCGCGCAGGGCGGTGATGATCTGCTTGAAGTGGTCGTTGCCGTTCACCTCAAGCAGGAGGTCGAGGACGGCTACGCCGATGGGCATGCCGGGGGCCTCACGGTTGTGGTTCACGTCGATGATGTTGCCGCCCGCGGCGCCGATGACGCGCGTGACAAGGGCGAGTTCTCCGGGCGTATCGGAGACCTCGACGGCGAGGTGCTGATAGCGCCCCGCGTCGACCAGGCCGCGCCGAACGATGGAGCCAAGAAGATTGATATCGATGTTGCCACCGGAGAGGATGGCAACGACCGCCCCTGACGGCCGGTAGACGCCCGATTGCAGTGCCGCCACCCCGAGCGCGCCCGCCCCTTCGACGACCATCTTGGACCGTTCGATGAGGAGCACGAGGGCACGAGCAATGGCGTCATCGGTGCAGGCGACCATGTCGTCGACGTAGCGCTGAATGAGGGCGAAGGTGCGTTCGGAGGGGCCGGCCACGGCAACGCCATCCGCGATGGTCCGTTCGGCCGGGACGGTTGTCCGGCGATGGCCGCGGAAGGAGCGGCAGATGCCGTCCATCGCCGCCGACTGGACACCGACGATCCGCACGTTCGGGTTGATGGACTTGACGGCGACCGCGACACCGGCGAGCAGACCGCCGCCGCCGGCGGGGACCAGGATTTCCTTGACGCCCGGCGCCTGTTCGAGAATCTCGAGGCCAAGCGTGCCCTGGCCATTGATCACGGCGTCGTCGTCGAAGGGTGGGACGTAGACGCGGCCTTCGCGTTCAGCAATCTTCTCGGCTTCGAGACGTGCTTCTTCGAGCGACGCCCCGCAGAGGACGACTTTCGCACCATAGCCCTGGGCAGCCGAGGCCTTGGCGAGCGGCGCCGTGACGGGCATGACCACTGTTACAGGGATGCCGGCAGTGGTGCCGGCAAGGGCCACGCCCTGGGCGTGGTTTCCGGCGCTGGCGGCGACGAGACCGCGCGCGCGGGCGGCCGCATCGAGGCGGCTGATGAAATTCATCGCGCCGCGGATTTTGAACGAGCCAGTCCGCTGCTGGTGCTCACACTTGAGGAGGACGGGGACGCCGAGCTGTTCCTGGAGGGTAGCCGACGGCCAAACGGGCGTGAGCCGGACGGCGGGCGCAACTGCGAGCCGCGCTTCCTGGATTGTTTCGAGGGAAACCCCGCCGGGGGACGGCAGTTTAGCGTTCGAGGGGGCCATCCAGCGCATTGTGGCACGTCTGCGCGGCCCACGGGACGTAGTTCCCTGCGGTGTGCTTAGCGGCGGCGGGACCAGATCTTGCGGCGCTCCCAGCACCGCGGGCAGACGCTGACCCAACGCTGCACGCTGGACCAGCCATCGAAGAAGGTGTAGGTGCGTTGCGAGAGGTGCTCGTGGCAGAAGTGCCCCTGGCAGAGTGAGCACTGGAACCCGGGATGTGGCCCGCAATCTTCGATGCCGCAGAGCCCGACGCTGTTGCGCTGGGCGACCCGCTGGCGGTATTCGAGGTGGACGGCGAGGTCGTCGCGCTTATCGCGGCAGGCCTTGCGTGAGCAGACTGCCTCGTGGCCTTCGATGTAGTGGGCGTGCTCGGCGCAGAAGTCGCGTCCGCAGTACTGGCACGAGTTTACTGACTCGTTATGGCAACGAGAAAAGCGTCCTCCCACCTGACAATGAACCGCTGTTCGCATCTTGTACGCTGGTGCCAGCAACTCCAGTTTCCATCGTGGCAAAAGGGCAGGGGGCAGGTCAACGGATTCGAGCCCCGTTCGGCGAAGCGGTCCGCGATGGATTTGAACGGCCGAGGGTGTTCCGCCAGCGATCCCGAGGGAGCAGGCCACCCCCGGATGACCCCGGCGTTTACGCGTCCGCGCAGTTCGGCTATGTTTCGTACGCACCAGAAACGGAGGAATTGCATGGCTGAAGCGACAACCGAGAGCCTTATCACCGACGAGATGAGGGCGCAGATCGGGAAGGAATCCGAGCCGTGGACCTGCGAGGTGGACAAGACCGCCATTCGCATGTTCGCGAGGTCTGTGGGCCACACGGACCCCATCTACTACGACGAAGAGGCGGCGAAGGCGGCGGGCTACCGCAGCC
>DATBWD010000214.1:0-2393 GCA_036515015.1 Tepidiformaceae bacterium | reverse complement strand
GCTGTTCCCGGGAATCCGCGCGCCGGAGCCAATCGAGTCGAACCTCGGGGAGTTCCTGCTGCTGATGGCCGGCGGCGGCTATTCGGCCGGGATCGCCAACGACGGTGACGCGGACCGGGTCGGGCTGGTGGATGAATCGGGGGCTTATGTGGACCAGTTGCGGACGTTCGCGTTGCTGGTCAACTACCTGCTGGGAGAACGGAAGCTTCGGGGCCCGATCGTGAAGTCGGTAACGACGACGAATATGGCCCCGCTGCTGGCCGAGCACTACGGCGTGCCCTTCATCGAGACACCGGTCGGATTCAAGCACATTGGCCCGTTGATGATGGAGCAGGATGCGCTCATCGGCGGAGAAGAGAGCGGCGGCTACGGGTTCCGGGGGCATCTGCCGGAGCGGGACGGGATCCTTGCCGGGCTATTCCTGCTGGATTATGTCGCGGCGACAGGGAAGACGCCGACGGAACTGCTCAAGGAGGTGTTCGCCATCACCGGGCCGCACTACTACGAGCGGGTCGACTTCGAACTGGAGCCGGGATCGAACGCGCGGGTGAAGGCGACACTCGATGCACTCGACCCGAAGGAGATCGCCGGGCAGCCCGTGCGCAGGGGCGACCGAACCGATGGATGGCGGTTCTTCATCGACGATGGGTGGCTGCTGTTCCGGCTTTCGGGGACGGAGCCGCTGCTGCGCATCTACACGGAAGTGAAGTCACAGGCGCTCGTGCGCCCGGTGCTCGAGGCCGGGAAGATGATGGCGGGGGTCGCTTCATGAGCAGGCTCGACGAAGCAGGGATCCTCGCGCTCGACGTTTCGGGAATGCTGGAGCACGCCGAAGCGCTGGGCGCGGAACTGCTGAAGGCGTGGGAGCAGAGTGAATCGCTCGAACTTCCGCAGGGAGCGGAGCATGCAACCGGCGTGGTGGTGGCGGGGATGGGCGGTTCGGCGACGGCGGGCGACTACTTCGCGGCACTCTGCGAGCGGTCGTCAGAGGTGCCGGTTGCAGTCGTGCGCGGATACGAACTGCCGCAGTACGTGTCGGACCGGACGCTGGTGATCATTTCGTCGTACAGCGGGAACACCGAAGAGACGCTGAGTTGCTATGACGACGCCTGGAAACGCGGCAGCTTCATGCTCGCCACGACAACGGGCGGGAAGATTGCCGAGCGGGCCGAGGCGGATGGCGTGCCAGTGCATCGGATCACGTACCGGTCGGCGCCGCGGGCGGCTCTGGGGCATGGGCTGGCGCCGCTGCTGCGGGTAGGGCAACGGTTGGACTTCTTCCACTGCGGGCCGGACGCGGTGTCGAACGCGGCTGCGCTCCACGACTCACTGGTGACCAATCACCTCGGGCCGGAGGTGCCGACGGCGCGCAACCCCGCGAAGCAACTGGCGGAGGCTTTGCATGGAAGACTGCCGCTCATCCTGTCGGCGAGCCACCTGGCAACCGTTGCCACGCGGTTCAAGAACCAGCTTGCTGAAAACGGGAAGGCCCTGGCGGCCGTCGACACGATGCCGGAGGCGAACCACAACCTCGTCGTGGGGCTCGGCACGGCGCCGGAGGTGGCGGACTCGGTGGCGCTGGTGACGATGGAGTCGGACCTGTACGACCGGCGCATCGAGCGGAGATTCCAGGTGACACGCGACCTGTTCGAGGAAGCCGGCCTGCCGGTCCACCGCATACTTGTGGAAGGCACGAACGTGCTGGAGCAGTTGATCGCGGGAACGGCGTGGGGCGACTTTGTTTCGTGCTACCTGGCGCTGCTACACGGTGTCGACCCGAGCCCGGTACCCCAGATCGACCGGCTGAAGGCGGCACTCGCGGGCTAACGGTTCTCGATCATCGCGCTGGCGAGGGCGGCGGGATTCGGTCTGCAATTGAGCAGGTTGGATTGATGGGGTCGTATCCAGCTATAGACGTGGGCTTTTCCGGGAAGAACTATCGGGTTAGACTTGGAGCAAATTACTCCTGATGCTCAGGGGTTCCAGGGAGTCGCCATGAGTTCTCCGACGTTCGTCGATGTCCCGGGTTTGGACTTCGACTGGCTGAATCTCGACACCGAAAAGGGCATGGCCATCCAGGCGGGACGGCGCGGACTGACGCTGGAGGACATCAATGTCCTGACGTACGGCGTGGAGAGCCGCGACACTGCGGGGATCGCGACGTTCAGCCCGCGCGGGGCGGCGCCGGATGTCCGCTTGCCGCGACATGCACGACAGTACAAGAGCAAGGCCGACGTCTGGTCGGAGAGCGCGATGCTGCTCTACGAAGAGGCGCAACAGCGGCAGTGGTCGAGCGCGAGGGACATCCCCCTGGGACACGATCGAGCCGCTCTCGGACGACCTCGAGTGGGCGATGTGCACGCTCTGCACGTTCCTGACGCAGGTCGAGTTCA
>DATBWD010000213.1:0-13221 GCA_036515015.1 Tepidiformaceae bacterium | reverse complement strand
TATAGGGCAACTGGTATTCCTGGCCGTGGTATTCGACCGGCTCCTCGCGCGCCCATATCTTCCGCAGGATTTCCACGTATTCGCGAGTGCGTGCTGCGGGCTTCCCGTAGGGGACACCGTGCCATCCTTCGACCACCTGTGGGCCTGAGAGCCCGAGGCCGACAAGCGCGCGGCCGCCCGAGAGGGCGTCGAGTGTCGACATGGTCATCGCGCACATGGCAGGCGTGCGCCCGGGGATCTGCATGATGCCGGTGCCCAGCTTGATCCGCGTCGTCCTGGCGGCCAGGTAAGCGAGGGGCGTGACCGCGTCGGACCCGTAGGCTTCGGCCGTCCACACGGAGTCGTAGCCGAGGCGCTCCAATTCAAGGACGAAGTCGACAGGTAGCTCCATCCGGGCGCCGGAGTATCCCATGTTGATGCCAAGTTTCATTTCGTGGGGGCCTCCGCGGGGCGTGAGATTTACGTGCCTCCCCATGCTGAAGGCGTTGGGCGCGTCGGGCAATTATTCGAGCGAAAAGACCTCGCCGAGCCGCCGGATCTCCAGCGCGACGCCGGCTGCTTCGAGGCCGGGGCGGAAGGGTTCCTCGGGCAGCGTGCAGGTAATCGGCGGGCACCAGTCGTCGTGGTGGTTGAGGACGACGCTCACCGGCTGGAGGATCGCGGCCATCCGGGCAACGAACACATGCGGGCCATCCTCAACCGGCTCACCGTCGACGTTGGGAGTGGAGAAGCCGCCGGCGGCGGCAAGGATAGCGAGGTCGGGCTCCAGTTCCGCGGCCGCCTCCCACGAATCGGTGAGCATGCCGGGCGTGTCGTGCCAGAACAGGCGAAAGTCGTCCCACTCCAGGAGGAAGGCGAGCGGCCCGCCGTCCTGCAGTTGCTTTGGGGGAGCGTCGCGGAGATGGGCGATGGCGGCCTCGAGGCCGCGCGGATCGGTTTCCCGCAGTTCAGCGGCCCGCTGCTTCCGATCGCGCCCCTGCTCGTCGGGCCACTCGCGGAAGTCGTTGAAGCCGTGGATAGAGGGGAAGGTGTGAATGGTTACCGGGCCGACGGTTATCTGCTCGCCGCCCTCGCAGACCGTCAGCCGGGACGAAGGCACCCCTTCTTCGGCGACGATCTCGCAGCTGAGGGCGGAGCCGATGACCAGGGCGTCCGTCTGCTTTGCCATCCGCCCGGCGTCGGCGATGTGGTCGATGTGGGAATGGCCGACCAGGATGGCATCCGCCCGGTCGACGTCGACGGCGCGGATGGGCAGCGGTGCGGCAGTTGGCGCCCGATCGAGGTAGGCGTCGAGCCAGATGACCGTGTCCCCGACCGTCAGCCGCCAGGTCGCGGTGCCGAACCACTGGAGTGTCGCGTTCACCATCTACTCGCCCCGAAGGAAAGTGGAGCGAGGATAGCAGAGCCGAGGGCTATTCGACGCGCAGGTAGAAGCCGTAGGAGATGTCGCCGGGCGCCCACCGGCCGAAGACTACCAGGACGTACTCCCCCGGGCGGTCCGGAGCATCCACGGTCAGGCCCGATGGCCGGAGGTCAGGAGCGATGAAGCCTTCGAAGACGTTGTGCCAGACACGAGCACCGGCATTGACCTCGGATCGCGCGCCGGCGACTTCGTACCAACTGGCCGAAAGCTCGAGCGGTGGCCCGGCCTCGAAGTCGAGTGTCAGTGCCTGGCCCGGGGCCACGGCGAGGGGATCAACGTTCGTGACGGGCCCGATGAAGTCGACGCAGCGTCCCGCTCCCTGGAACGTCCAGCAGTGGGTCCCGGCGCCACCTTCGAGCGTGCCCGCCGCACCGGCATCAAGTGTTGCCGAAGGGAGGTCCCCGGTCGGGGCGGCACCAAGGGGCGGGGACGAGGGCGGCGTCGCTGTCGGGGAGCGATCGGTCGCGCCTGGCGCGTCGCTGCAGGCTGAGACGAACAGCATCAACACCAGGACGACGCCAACAATCTTCATGAACATTCAAACGAAACCGGCGCCCGAAAGGTTCACGAAGCGCCGGCTTCGATTACTTCGACCCTAGAGCCGCACCTCGCGGAGTCGCGTCTGGAGGTCGATGTACTTGTCTGCCGCATTGCGCAGATTTCCGGCCGTGCTCGCGCCGACCGCGACGACTTCGACCCGGACGCCGTGCGACTGCACCACCTCGACGAGCCGCTGGAAGTCGCCATCACCGGAGACCAGGCAGACGACATCGAGGCGGTCGAGCATGGTAATGACGTCGAGCGCCAGTTCAATGTCCACGTTCGCCTTGATGGTCCCGTCCTGGAACCGCTTGAGGGGTTTGGTCACGACCTTGTAGCCCTTGTCGAGGAACGGTTCGACGAAGCGCTGCGTTTCCATGCTCACGCCGGGGTCGTCGTGCACGGGGGAGTAGGCGATCGCGCGGACAAGCTGCCGGTTCTCGGTCAGCAGCCGGAGGATTTTCGCCCAGTCGAAGCGGGCGCGGAGACGGTCGGAAGCCAGTTCGACGTTGGCCGCATCGACGAAGATGCCGACGCGAGCCGGGGGTGCGGTAATCGACGCACCCGAGCCAACGCGGCGGGCCATGTCCTCCTGGAGCTGGATGAGCCGCTCGATCTGCTGGTTCTGGAGGTCGATGGCCCGGAGGATGGAGGCGCTGCCCTCGTCGGCGGATTCCTCTTTGCGTTCGGCCCGAGGCTGACGAGCGGGGCGCTCTTCGCGTGGGGCCCGAGGCTGACGAGCGGGCGGCTCTTCGCGTGCGACGGTATCGACGGCAGGACGCGCGTTTCGACGCCCACGAGGCGCGGGCGCCGGAGCTTCGGCAGCGGGCGCCTCGGCTTCAGCGGCGGCCGGGTCCTGGGCAGCCGGCTTACGGCTCCGCCGTGAACGAGAGCGAGCGGGGGCGGCTGCAGGTTCCTGGCCATCAGCAGCGGGCTCTGGCGACTCGGAGACCGGCTCCGCGGGCCCTGGCTCGACTTGCGGGGCTTCGGTCGCTTCTGGAGTTTCGACGGTACCGGCTGCGCGGCTGCGACCGCGGCCTCCGCGGGTACCGCGACGGGCCGGGCGCCTGGGCGCCTCCTCGAGTGCCTCGGGAGACGGTTCGGGCAGGGCTTCCGGGGTAACCTGGGTTGCAGGCTCCGCCGGTTCCTTTTTGCGTGGGAATATATTGAGCACCATTGTTGGGGTCTAAACACCCATCCTTTGTAAGACGCTGATACGCGCGGCAACTTTGCCGGCGATTTGTTCGAAGGCTTTCGCCGATGCTGTGTCGGGCGCGCCGTACACGAGCGGTACGCCGCTGTCGCCACCCTCGCGGATGGCCGGTTCGAGCGGGATCTCCCCGAGGAAGTCGATGCCGAGGTCGTCGGCCGCGCGCTGGGCTCCGCCGTGCCCGAAGATGTCGTATTGCTTACCGGTGTCGGGGGCGATGAAGTAGCTCATATTCTCGACCATGCCGAAGACCGGGACGTTGAGCTTTTCGAACATCGCGACCGCCTTCATGGCGTCTTCGAGCGAGACATCCTGGGGGGTCGAGACGATGACGACGCCGGCGATGGGCGCATCCTGGGCCATGCTCATTGCCGCGTCGCTCGTGCCGGGCGGCAGGTCGATGAGCAGGTAGTCGAGTTCGCCCCAGTCGACATCATGGAGCAGTTGCCGGACGGCGCTGCCGATCATCGGGCCGCGCCATACGACGGGTGTGCCCTTCGGCAGCAGGAAACCGATGGAAACGACCCGAACGCCATAGCGTTCGATGGGCCGCAAACCCTCCGTCTGGCGTTGTTGAAGGCCCTGGGCGAGGCCGAACATCGTCGGCAGGTTGGGCCCGGTGATATCGGCATCGACGAGGCCGACGCGTGCGCCCGTCTTCGCCAGCGCGACGGCGAGGTTGGATGCCACGGTGGACTTTCCAACGCCGCCCTTGTTGCTGGCGACCGCGATGATGTTGCGCACTCCCTGGACTGGTTTCTGGCCCTCCATGGGTGCGGATGCCTGCACGTTGGCGCCCCAGTCGAGTTCCACGACTTCGACACCGGGCACGCGTTCGAGGGCGGCCCGGACATCGTGTTCGATGGTTTCCTTGAGCGGGCAGGCAGGGGTGGTGAGTTCGACCTGGAGGGAGACGCGGCCTCCATCCACTTCGAGATTCTTCACCATGTTGAGGGTGACGATGTCGCGGTGGAGTTCGGGGTCCTTCACCGTGGCGAGCGCAGCCATGACATCGTCGTGGCTGACAGCGTTAGCACTGGTCATGCAAGTCTCTCCTTCAGAGCGACCGAGGGCCGAAGGGCTGAGAGCCGGCAGGAGCGAGTGGATCCAGGTGTGCCGGGGCGGAAGAAAGACAGCCCGAGTTCCTTTTCTGGCGTTATGCGCCGTTCAACGGCATCGACGAAGCCAGTTCAAGAATGAGAAGTGGCACGCGTCCCATCGTCGACGGCGCTCACTATTCGTCTCGATCGTAACGGTTCCTATAGTTGGCAAGCAAATGGTTTACTCGTCCTTTTGCAGGCCCAGCCCTAGTATACTCCAATCCTTACGGAGCATATGGCAGCTTTCCGAACCTGCCATATAGCGAGGTAGCACGACTTATGACACAAGCCGAAGCGATCGAAATCACCGGTCATTCCGCCGTCTGCCGCCACCACTGGGTCATCGACACGCCTAACGGCGCCGTGAGCGGTGGCTTCTGCAAGCGGTGCGGCGCAACACGCGAGTTCCGGAACTCTTCGGAAGACCTGATGTGGGACAGCGACAGCTTCAGCCTGAACGGCTCGCGCTTCCGCGGCCGGCGGAGTGAGTCCAACTCCTAGGAACGACTCCAGCGGCGAACACTTAAGGCCGGGGCAACCCGGCCTTTTCCTGTGTCGCTGCCGTCGCCTGCCGTACACTTGAGTGGTGGCTCCGAACCTCCAGGTCGATCTCGCGCCGTCGCACAAGACGAGCCTCGTGCTCGCGAACCCCGTGATGCCCGCTTCGGGGACGTTCAGCTGGGGCTTGGAGTTCGCAAAGCACTACGACATCAACCGCCTCGGGGCGGTGGTGAGTAAGGGCATTACCGTCGAACCCCGGGCCGGCAACCGGCAGCCGCGGGTGGCCGAAACGCCGGCCGGGATGCTGAACTCCATCGGTCTCCAGAACATCGGCATCGAGAAGGTGGTGACGGAGATGGCGCCCATCTGGGCGACGTGGACGGTGCCGGTCATCGCGAACATCGCCGGCGATACAGTGGAAGAGTTCGGGGAGATGGCGGCCGCCCTCGACGGCGTCCCGGGAATCGCCGGGATCGAACTCAACATCAGTTGCCCGAACGTCGACATCGGCGGCATCGAGATCGGTCAGAACGTGGAGGCATCGGCGCGCGCCACACGGGCGGCCGTCAGAGCCACGGACCTCCCCGTCATCGTGAAGCTCACGCCGAACGTGACCGACCCGGTCGCACTCGCCGTGGCCTGTGCCGAAGAGGGCGCCGCGGCTATCTGCGCCATCAACACGGTCCTCGGCATGGCCATCGACACGAGGCTTCGGCGGCCGGTGCTGCCGAGGGCGCGGGGGGGGCTGAGCGGCCCCGCCATCAGGCCCATCGCGCTCCGGATCGTCTACGACGTCGCGCAGGCGGTGGACATCCCGGTCATCGGCTGCGGCGGGATTGCAACGGCGCAGGACGCGCTCGAGTTCTTGATGGCCGGTGCGACCGCTGTGCAGGTTGGCACCGCCACCTTCGCCAACCCACGAGCCCTACTCGACGTCCTCGAAGGCCTCGAAGCGTGGCTGGAGCAGGAGGGCGTCGCCGACGTGAATGAGATTATCGGTTGCGCGCAGCCGGTCGCGGTCTGAGGAGGCTGCATACAGCCTCGGGTTGCGGTTAAGCTTTAGTGGCGGTCACGGGGTGTAGCTCAGCCTGGCAGAGCGCTGCGTTTGGGACGCAGAGGCCCACAGTTCAAATCTGTGCACCCCGACCAAAGCCCCCACGCGCGACCCTCTTCGACATCGAACGATGTTCGTGGATCGCACGCCGTCGCCTCCACCGTGTAAACGCTCCCGTGAAGTGATCTGGATCATGGTGAAGTGATGGTGATAGGTCCAATTTACGCCCGTTATGGGCGAATTCAGACATCTCTTCACTCCTCTCCAGATCGGATCGTTCACGGTCCGCAACCGCATCGTCAGCACCCCCCACTACACCGCCTTTGTCGATGATGACGGGCTGCCCGGCGCGCGGGCGATCGCGTACTGGGTATCGAAGGCCCGCGGCGGCATCGGCCTCATCCAGTCGCACGTGCACGGCATCCACTGGTCGATTGGCGACACCTTCGCCCAGCCGGCGGCCGTCAAGAAATTCGCCGCCGTCACCGAGGCGGTCCATGCCGAAGGCGCGAAGTTCGTCGGCCAGCTCTGGCACCCGGGTGCCCAGGGGAGCGCGGCGTTCAGTTCGCCGTGGGCGCCGTCGAATGTGACTCAGCCCGACTCCTGGGCCGTGCCGCACGAAATGACAGCAGCCGAGACGCGAGAAGTAATCGCCGGCTACGCGCGCGGTGCGACCGTCCTTCGGGAGGCAGGGGTCGACGGCGCGGAAATCCATGGTGCACACGGCTACCTCATCACCCAGTTCCTCTCGCCGCTTTCGAACAAACGGGACGACGAGTACGGCGGCGACTTCGAGCGCCGGATGACCTTCGCGCTCGAGATCATCGAAGCAATCAGGAGCAACGTCGGGCGCGACTGGACCGTCGGGATGCGCATCTCCGGGGACGAGATGACGGACGGCGGCTATACGTCGGACGACTTCATGCGGATGGTCCCGTTCCTGACGGGGGACGGCCAACTCGACTACCTGAGCGTTAGCGTCGGGACGTATCGCTCGAAGGACACGGTCATCGCGCCCTCCTATTACCCGAACGGGGCGTTCGTGTACCTCGCCGCGATGGCGAAGGAGGTGCTCGACATCCCGGTCATGTGCATCGGGCGGATTAACGACCCGGTGATGGCCGAGCAGATCCTCGAGAATCGCCAGGCAGACCTCGTCGGAATGACCCGGGCGAACATCTGCGACCCGGAATTGCCGCGGAAGGCGCGAGAAGGACGGCTGGACGAAATCCGGCATTGCCTCGCGTGCAACGAAGGGTGCTGGGGGCACGTCGAAACACTCCGCCCGATCAACTGCGCATTCAACCCGACGGTCGGCCGGGAGGAATACTGGGGCGAGGTCCGCCGGACCGCTGCGCCGAAGAAGGTCGTGGTGGTCGGTGGCGGCCCGGCAGGATGCGAGGCGGCGCGGGTGGCGGCAACGGCAGGCCACGCGGTCACGTTGCTGGAGGCGGGGCCGGAACTGGGCGGTCAGACGCTCATCGCGGCGAAAGGTCCGGGCCGCTCGGACTGGGGCGAGATCGGGCGCTATTTCAGCGTCGAGCTTCGGCGCCTTGGCGTCGACGTCCGGCTGAACACCCGTGCGAGCGCCCGGGAGATCCTCGACCTCGAAGCCGACAGCATCATTGTGGCGACCGGCGGCACGCCGCGCGTCCCCGACGCAATAGAGGGCATCGACCTCCCTCACGTCGTCCAGGCGTGGGACGTGCTTGCGGGAAACGCCACCACCGGCGAGCGGGTGCTGGTCATCGATGACGAACACCACATCCAGGCGCCGAACGTGGCCGAGCTTCTCGGCTCGCAGGGCAAGCACGTGGAGATCGTCACTCGCGAGTTCCAGCTGGGCGCCCAGATGGAGCCGAATACGCGCATGGCCACGCTCAGGCGATTGGGACCATGCGGGGTCCAGGTGTCGGCCACCACGTGGGTGCGTTCGATCTCGTCCGGCAAGGCGACGCTGTATCACTTCTACAGCGAGCAGGAGCGCGAGGAGGCGTTCGACACGGTTGTCCTCGCCTGCAACATCGACCCCGAGACCCGGCTCTTCCGTGAACTCTCCGAGCACCACCTGAATGTGAAGGCGATCGGAGACTGCGCGGGGCCGCGGCGCCTCGAGATGGCCACCTTCGAAGGGCATCTTGCCGCCCGCCAACTCGACGGCGACGTCCCGACGGATCGAGTGCTGGTGTCCATGCCGATCAGGAGGGGCTGAGTGTCGCTGCGCGTCCTCGTGGCGGCGAGCCCCCGCTCGAGCGCGGCACACCTTGCGCAGCGGTTCATCCAGGAGTCCGGGGGCGATGCGGACATCGTCCTCATGGGCGGATCAGCGCTGCCGACGGGGCGTTGGGGTCGGGCCTGGACGGCTGCCGCCGACTGGGGCCGAGCCGCGGTCGAGGCAGTCTCCCGGATGGTCGCGGATTCCACATACGACGCGGTACTGGTCGACGACACCGAGGACGGGAGGGAATTGGCGGGGCGGCTGGCCGCGCGGTGTCTTCTGCCGGCCGTCGGGCAGGCGGTCGGGCTACGGGTGGTACGCGGCGAACTCCAGGTCGTACGCAACGCAGAGGCGGGGACAAGAACGGCGCTCATGGTCCCCTGTGGGCGGCCCGTGATCCTCGTGGTCAGTCCCAGCATCGGCGAGGCAGCGGGCGCCCCGGGCACCGCGGAGGAGACGATTCGCCTCGATACCGTCGCCCAAGAATCCCTGTTCCGCCTGACCTCGGAAGTTCAACTGGGGCCTGGGCAGATCGAACTGGAGGAAGCGGAGGTGGTGGTCGCCGGCGGGAGAGGCGTCGGCAGCCGCGAGGGATTTGAGATGCTCGAAGAACTCGCGGGACTGCTGGGCGGGACGGTTGGCGCCTCCCGGGTTGCGGTCGACGCGGGCTGGTCGCCCTATCGCCGGCAGGTGGGACTCACAGGCAAGACCGTGACGCCACGCCTCTACATCGCCTGCGGGATTTCGGGCGCGCCGCACCATGTGCTCGGCATGCGCAACTCATCGCTCATCGTCGCAATCAATTCCGACCCGCAGGCGCCGATCTTTCAAATCGCACATGTGGCCGTGGTGGGGCGAGTCGAAGAGGTCGTCCCGCAGCTGATCAGCGAGGTCCGGGGGCGAAGGGCGAGCCGGCAACCCGAGCTCCAGGCGGTGGGCACGTGACCGCGGTCGTGCTCCTCCGGGTCGTCCCTGACGCCGAACTGGCGCGGGGGATCACGCGGACCGGCCTGCGGCTCGATGACGCCTCGGGCGATGCCATATCGGTGGCGCTCAGCTACGCGCGGGCATCTGGAGGGGAGGTCCATGCGATCGCCTGCGGGCCGCCGGAGTGGGAGCCCGCTCTGCGCGAAGCGATGGCGCTCGGCGTCTCGTCGTTGAGAAGGGCATGGGACGGGGCAATGGCCGACGCCGACCTGCTCGCCCACGCTCAGTCGCTTGCCGGCCTCATCGGGGATGAGGTGCGACTCGTCATCGCGGGACCGGCGGCCGGCGACCACGGGTCGGGGCTCCTGCCGTTCGCGCTGGCGGAGTGCCTCGGCTGGCCGGCGCTCGAAGGGGCCATCGACTTCAGCGCCGGGGGCGGCCGGCTGGCGGTCCGTACACGGGCAAGCGGCGGCCGGAGGCTCACATTCGAGGTGCCGGAACGGGCCGTGGTAGTAGCGGCGAGGGGAAACCCATTGCCGTACCCGACAGTGGCGCGAAAGCTGGCCGCCCGAAAGGCGCCGATCAGCGTGTCGGAGCCGCGCGAGGACCCCGTCCCGGTGCGGCGGCTGAGGCTCGAAGGGTTCGGCCCGGCCCGGCCGGTGACCCGGCACCTGCTTCGGCCATCCGCTTCGGCGAACGCGGGTGGCCGCCTTCGCCAGTTGATGGCGGCGGGAGTAGCATCGGGGGGGCCAGCGGCACAAACACTCAAGGCAGGCGACGGCCTCGCGGGCCAGGTGGCCGACCTGCTGGCAAAGGAAGGACTGCTGTCGTGACGAAGGCGGAGATAGTCGAAAAGCCCGGCGCCGGGGAGGTAATCGCCCTGCGGGCCGAGATGTTCAGCGAGACGCCGGAACCCGGTCAACCGGCCCGCCTGCTCGGCTCTGAGTGCCCTGCCTGCGGCGAGCGTTTCTTCCCGAGGCGCAAGTACTGCGCGGCCTGCACTGGCGGCGGCCTCAGGGATGTCATTCTTGGCCCCGGCGGGAAGGTAGAGACGTACACCATCGTGCGCCAACAACTGCCCGGTTCGGCGATGGTCCCGCCCTACGCGATTGTGAACGTGCGGCTGGGAAAAGGGCCAACCGTGCAGACCGTCGTCCGCGAGGGCTACGAGTCGCTCACCATCGGCCAGGCGGTGGTGCTGATGGTCGAACCCGTCCTCGAAGAAGACGGCCGAACGTACGTATCGTTCGTGGCTCGAGTCGAACCGAACCAGCAAGCTGGACTCCGGGAGGGAAAGTGATGCGTGACGTACTCGTTCTTGGCGCGGGCCTCCATCGTTTTGGCCGGTTTCCCGATAAGTCGCTGCAGGACCTGGGGCGGGAGGCTATCGAAAACGCGCTGGCCGATTCCGGCGTGCCGTTCAAGGAGATCGAGGTGGCCTACGTGGGCCGCGTGCTGGCGGGGATGGGTGCCGGCCTGAACGTTGTTTCCGAGATGGGTCGCACCGGCATCCCCGTGATCAACATCGAGATGGCCTGCGCGAGTTCGACCAGCGCCTTCCGGGAGGCGTATCTCGCCATCGCGAGCGGCATCTACGACACCGCGCTCGTGGTTGGGTTCGAGAAGATGCAGCGGGGCCTCATCCAGATTTCGGACCAGAAGAGCTACCAGACGGTCATGGGGCTGGCGGTCATGCCGGCGGCCTATGCGCTGCAGGCGCAGCGGTACATGGCCGACCACGAAGCCACGCCCGAGATGTTCGCGCAGGTATCGGTCAAGTCGCACCGGAACGGCGCCGCGAACCCCTACGCCCAGTACCAATCCGCGGTCACGCTCGAAGAGGTGATGTCGTCGCGGATGATCGCGGACCCGGTGACGCTCCTGCAGTGCTCGCCTACGACGGACGGGGCGGCCGCCGTGGTGCTGTGCGCGGCCTCGCGGGCGGCTCACTATTCGGCAAAGCGCTCCATCCGCGTCGCGGGGTGGGCGACCGGTTCCGGCAGGTATCAGCCGCAGGGCGAGGGTGACGAAGGTGAGGCCGACACCGGCGAAATCGGGCGGCTGGCCTCGCTGGCCTTCGAACGTGCCGGCATTGCGCCCCAGGACGTCGACGTCACCCAGGTCCACGACGCCTTCGCGCCCGGCGAGATCTTCTCGATAGAGGGTCTTGGCCTCGTCCCGGTCGGCGAGGGCGCGCGGGCAGTCTGGGAGGGCCGCACGGAGATCACCGGCGATATCCCCGTCAATACCGACGGCGGGCTGCTGTCGCGGGGCCATCCCATCGGGGCGACGGGATGCGCGATGGTGACGGAGGTCTTCCGCCAGTTGACGGGAGAGGCCGGCGCGCGGCAGGTCAAGGACGGCGACGCGAAGGTTGGACTGATTCAGAACGCCGGGATCGGCGGGATGAACATCCTCGTATTCGAGCGGTAACGCCGATTCGTATGACGTATATCATTTGTTTGCCGCGCCAATAGGGCGGATAAGTCTCGCACCACGAAGTGAGGGACGGTGCGATGACTACTCAGGTTGACGGCACGACCACTGCGAACGGCACGAACGGCTACCGAGACCGGTGGACCTGGGACTCGGTCCACTGGGGGACGCATTGCGTTGACTGCTATCCGGGGGACTGCCCGGTCCGCGTCTACGTGAAGGACGGCGTGGTGGTGCGCGAGGAGCAGTCGGGAAGCATCGCGACGGTCGAGGAGGGCGTCCCCGACTTCAACCCGATGGGGTGTCAGAAAGGCGCTTCCTGGAGCCAGTCGCTCTACGGCCCCGACCGCGTGATGTACCCGCTCAAGCGCGCGGGCGAGCGTGGACAAGGGAAGTGGGACCGGATCAGCTGGGACCAGGCGCTCACCGAGATCGCCGAGTCGATGGTGGACGCGATCGAAACCCACGGCTCCCAGTCGATCGTGCAGGAGGGGACGCCGGAAGGCGGCGGCAGCATGGGGATGCGGCGGTTCCTCTCCACAGTCGGGGGCCACTACCTCGACCTCCAGGGGTCGTTCAACGACTTTTCGATCGGTCTCTATGAGACGTTCGGGAAGTTCAGCCCGACCTCATCGGCCGACGACTGGTTCAAGTCGGAACTCGTGTTGCTGTGGCACATGAACCCGGTGTACACGCGCATCGCGCTTTACCACTTCATCGCCGAAGCGCGCTACAACGGCGCCGAGGTGGTGAACATCTCGCCGGACGTGAACGCGTCGCACACCCACGCGGACTACCAGATACCGATCAACGGGGCGAGTGACCCTGCCTTCGGGCTGGCGCTCGTCCAGGTCATGTTCGAAGAGGACATCGCGAACTGGCAGTTCCTGAAGGAACAGACCGACTTCGGCTACCTCGTCCGCCTCGACACCAGGCGTTACCTCCGCCAGACGGACGTGGACGGTGAGGGGCGGGACGACCAGATGTACCAGTGGGTCCCAGGGAAAGGCCTGAAGCTTGCCGACCGGGGCAACATGCTGCTGAAGGGCGTCGACATCGCACTCGAAGGCGTGTTCGACGTCAGGCTGGCCGACGGTTCGACTGTGCAGGTCACCCCGGTGTACGCGCTGCTGAAGAAGAAACTCGACAGCGAGTACACACCCGAGAAGCAGCAGCCGATAACGGGCGTCCACCCCGAAACCATCCGGATGCTCGCCCGGAAGATCGCGGCGAAGCGGACGAACATCATGCTCGGCTACAACGCCTGCAAGTTCTATCACGGCGACCTGATCGAACGCGTGATGTGCCTCGTGCTCGCGGCGAGCGGGAACTGGGGCCGTCATGGCGCCGGGATCCGCTGCTGGGCCGCGGCGATGAACGACGGCGCGGCAATCGCGATGGCGAAGCCCGGCCCGGGAGCGGCCAACAGCGAAATCGTCCTCTCTGTGCGGGACGCTGCCGTGGCGGCCATGAAGGCCAAGGACCCGACGGCGACGACCGAGATTGCCATCCGCGAGATCACAAAGCGCATGGCCGGGCAGGAGCGCGGCGGCATCAACCGGGTCGACCAGACGCCGGTGGGCGGAGGCACCGCGTCGCCTCCCGCGTTCTGGTGGTACTGGCAGGCGGGCTACGACGAGCGCTGGAACAGGCGCGAATGGGGCGATGATTCGCTGCCGCGAACGTTCGACGACTACTTCAACGAGGCGCTGCGCAAGGGCTGGTGGGCCGGGCTGGCCAAGCCCACGCCGGATGAGCCGCCGCAGGTGTTCATCGAATGCGGCGGGAACACGCTGCGGAGGACGCGTGGCG
>DATBWD010000212.1:0-3537 GCA_036515015.1 Tepidiformaceae bacterium | reverse complement strand
TAACGTCCTCGCCCTCGAGAAGGTCCTCTACCGCGGCCACGCCGTCGCCGCGGTCGCCGCCACCAGCCCGCATATCGCCGAAGAGGCGCTCAAGAAGATCCGGGTCGAATACGAACCCCTCCCCGCGGTCCTCGACGTTCGCGACGCCATGCGCGACGACGCTCCCCTCCTCAAGGAAGACCGCTACACCAAGTCGATGGGCGCCGAAAAAACGGACCGGCCCAGCAACATCGCATCCCACAACCAGTTCCACGCCGGCGACCTCGAAAAGGCGTTCGCCGAAGCCGACGCTGTGGTTGAACGCGAGTTCACCACCAAAATGGTCCACCAGGGTTACATCGAGCCGCAGACCTCCACCGCAAGCTGGAACGCCGACGGCACCATCACCATCTGGACCAGCACCCAGGGCGCCTTCGTCGTCCGCGCGCAGGTCGCCGAGGTGCTGCGCCGCCCCGTCTCCAGCATTCGCGTCATCCCCATGGAGATAGGCGGTGGCTTCGGCGGCAAAATCCCGATCTACCTCGACCCCATTGCCGCCCTGCTTTCGAAGAAGAGCGGCCGGCCGGTGAAGATCACCATGAGCCGCACAGAAGTCTTCGAAGCCACCGGCCCAACCAGCGGCACCTACATCAAGATGAAGATGGCCGCGAAGGACGGCGTCATCACCGCCGCCGAGGCAACCATGGCCTACGAAGCCGGCGCCTATCCCGGCTCCGCGGTCGGCGCCGGCTCCATGACCATGCTCGCGCCCTACAACATCGAGAACTTCAAGATCGATGCGTACGACGTCGTTGTGAACAAGCCCAAGACATCTGCCTATCGCGCCCCCGGCGCCCCGGCCGCCGCCTTCGCCTGCGAGTCCGTCATCGACGAACTGGCGAAAAAGGTGAACGCCGACCCGCTCGAATTCCGCCTCAAGAGCAGTTCTCGCGAAGGGACCCGGATGGTCAACGGCATTGCCTTCCCCCGCATCGGGCACGAGGAGTGTGTCGAGGCCGCTCTCAACCATCCTCACTACCGCGCCCCGATCGAGGGCCCGAACCGCGGCCGAGGCGTCGCCTCCGGCTACTGGTTCAACGGCGGCATGCAGTCCAGCGTGGTCGCAGCCGTCAACCCCGATGGCACCGTGAACCTCATCGAAGGCTCAACCGATATCGGCGGCACCCGCGCCTCGCTCGCCATGCAACTCGCCGAGACCCTCGGCATCCCCTACGAGGACATCCGCCCCTCCGTCGTCGATACCGATTCCATCGGCCACAACGACGTCACGGGCGGCAGCCGCACCACCTTCGCCAGCGGTATGGCTGCCTACGAATCCGGCATGGACATCCGCCGCCAGATGGCTTCCCGCGCTGCGAAGCTCTGGAACTGCACTGTCGACGAGGTCGTCTACGAAAACGGCACCCTCCGCTGCACGAAGGACTCCACGAAGGAACTCACCTTCAAGGAACTCGCCGCGCAGCAGCCCCGCACCGGCGGCCCAATCGCCGGCAAGGCTTCCCTCGTCGCCCGTGGCGCCGGCGGCGCCTTCGCCACCCACATCGTCGATGTCGAAGTCGACGTCGATACCGGCAAGGTGACCGTCCTTCGCTACACCGCCGTCCAGGACGTCGGCACCGCGATCCACCCGGCGTACGTCGAAGGTCAGATGCAGGGCGGGGTTGTCCAGGGCATCGGCTGGGCGCTCAACGAGGAGTACTACTACCTCGAAGACGGCCGCCTCGCCAACTCGAGCTTCCTCGATTACCGCATGCCGACCTCCCTCGACGTCCCGAACATCGATACGGTCATCGTCGAGGTCCCCAACCCGGGGCACCCCTATGGCGTCCGCGGTGTCGGCGAAGTGCCCATCGTGCCGCCCCTTGCCGCCATGGCCAACGCCATCGCCGAGGCGACCGGCCATCGCTTCACCGATCTGCCGATCTCCCCCCGTCGCATCGTCGAAACGCTGCACGGCCTCGAGGAATAGCCGGTCCGCGATGCCCACAGTCTGGGTACCTTCGTTGCTCCGCCCGCTCTGTGGCGGAGCAACGACCCTCCAGGTCGAAGGACAAACCCTGGGTGAGGTGCTTCGTGCCGCCGATGCCCGCTGCCCGGGATTCTTCGAGCGCGTCGTCCAGGATGGCGCAGTGCGCCCCGAACTCGCCGTCGCGATCAATGGACAGGCCGAAAACTACCCGCTACACGAACCCGTCGGCGACTCCGCCGAGGTCGCGATCCTGCCTGCTATTGGTGGTGGGGGATTCTCGAACTTCGAGCCGCGAGAACGGCGTCCAGCCGGAGGGTGAGGGAGGCTCAGACACTGGACGCCGTTCTCATGAGGCTCCTCATCTGGCGCCGCAAACAAACGTGGAGAGAAGACTTGTTCATCCGCCAGACGAGAGAAGCTAAGCCTACGTGCCGTGGCCTTGCGTGGTCATCGTGCCGCTGGCCCGCCACCGTTGCAGCGATATAACGAAGTTCCTACTCCAGCGCCGCCCAGTTCTTCCCCTGCTTGATGTCGACCTTCAGCGGCACCTTCAGGTCAACACTGGCCGGCATGATCCGCAGCGCCAGTTCCCGCACAGCCTCCACCTCGTCCGGGGGGCACTCGAAGATAAGCTCGTCGTGCACCTGCAGCAGCATCCGCGACCGTAGCTGCCGCTCCTCCATCTCGCGATCCACTTCGATCATCGCCACTTTGATGATGTCCGCCGCCGTCCCCTGGATCGGCATGTTGATCGCTTCCCGTTCGGCTGCGCTCCGCACCTGGAAGTTCGTGCTCCGGATGGCCGGCAGGTAGCGTCGCCGCCCGAACAGCGTCTCCGCGTACCCCTTCTCCCGGGTCGATGTCAGCGTGGTCTGCTGCCACTCCGCGATACCGGGGAAGTTCGCGAAGTACGAGCGAATGAACGCGTCCGCGTCCTCCCGTGACATCCCCGTCCTGCTGCTCAGGCCGAATTCGCCCATCCCGTAGGCGATCCCGAAGTTCACCATCTTCGCGGTATCGCGCATCTGCCGGGTCACCTCCGACGGCTCCACCCCGTAGACCGTCGCCGCCGTCGCCCGGTGGATGTCCTGGTCGGCGAGGAACGCGCTGATGAGCCCGTCGTCGTCCGTGATGTGCGCCAGGATCCGCAACTCGATCTGCGAATAGTCGGCCGCCACGAACACCGCGTCCTCGAATCCCGAAGCCACGAACGCCCGCCGGATGTCCCGCCCCACGTCGGTCCGCACGGGGATGTTCTGGAGGTTCGGGTTGGCGCTGCTCAGCCGCCCCGTCGTCGCGATCGTTTGTTGGAAATCTGTATGAAGCCGGCCGTCCTCCCGCACGCTTGCAGGCAGCGAGTCGAGGTACGTCGACTTCAGTTTCGTCAGTTGCCGGTACTCGAAAATGAGGTCGATGAGCGGGCTCACCGGCCGCAGCGCTTCGAGCGCCCGCTGGTCGGTGCTGTAGCCCTGGCTCGTCTTCCGGCTCTTCGGCAGCCCCATCTCCTTGAACAGCACGTCGCTCAACTGCTGCGGGCTGCCGATGTTGAACTCGTGCCCCACCAGCGA
>DATBWD010000211.1:0-9489 GCA_036515015.1 Tepidiformaceae bacterium | reverse complement strand
GCGGCCGATTACGCATCCTATCGCCTGTGATGCCAGCCGTTTTCCTCACGTGAATCACCTGCTTAGAATCGAATCCACGAAGGAGTGGCTATGACACACACCCTGCGCGGCGCAGCGGCGATCACCGGGCTCGGAATGACGCCGATGGGCCGCATCTACGGTAAGTCCCCAACCGAACTCGCGGCCGATGCCGTCCGCCTCGCCCTGGAGGATGCCGGGCTGCGGAAGGACCAGGTCGACGGCCTGTTGATCAACCCGGGCATCACTGGATTCATCGGTGGGGGCATCTCGCTTGCGCTCCAGAACTACCTCGGGATGGGCAATCTGCGCTTGCTGAACCACATGAACGCCGCCGGTTCGACCGCCGCCCAGATGGTCCAGTACGCGACCCTCGCCATCTCCGCGGGGATGGCCAACCACGTCGTCTGTGTGTTCGCAGACGCCCCGCTCACCGAAAAGACGTCGGCCGGTGCGGTCTATGGCGGTGCGGCCCGCATGCCCGGCCGCCCGAAGGGAATGGCGGGACTCGGGGCCGCGGCCGGGATGTTCGGGGCCAACACCCCCTACGCGCTGGCCACCCAGCGGCACATGGCCCTCTACGGCACCACGCAGGACCAACTCGGCGCAATCGCCGTGGCCGAACGGGCATGGGCGACGATGAACCCGGCGGCCCAGATGCGGGAGCCGATGACCCTCGACGACTACCATGCCTCGCGCTGGGTGGTCGAACCGCTCCACCTGCTGGACTGCTGCCTGGTTTCGAACGGCGCGGTGGCCGTCATTGTGAGCGGCGCGGACCGGGCGAAGGACATGCCACAGAACCCCGTCTACGTATGGGGTATGGGGCAGGGCCACCCGGGCGACTCATCCCGGGACGGCTCGGACTGGGAGACGGAGACTGGCGCGAAACTGGCGGCGGAAACCGCCTACCGCATGGCCGGCGTCGGGCCCAATGACGTGGACATTTGCGAACTCTACGACTGCTACACCTACACCGTCCTCGTGACGCTCGAGGACTACGGGTTCTGCAAGAAGGGCGAGGGCGGGCCGTTCGTGGAGGACGGAAAGCTCGGCCCGGGCGGGTCGCTCCCCACCAACACCGGTGGTGGCGAACTCTCCGGGTACTACATGTGGGGGATGACGCCGCTCAGCGAAGCGATCATCCAGGGGCGCGGCGCCGGCGGCGACCGGCAGGTCCAGAAGAACGACGTCATCCTGTGTACCGGGAATGGCGGCAACCTCAGTTATCACGCGGCGCTCATCCTGAGCCCGCACGCGGGGTAGTTATGACGAGCGAACCGGCGGTTTCGAAGCCGATACCCGAACCAGACGAGGCCTCAGGGCCCTTCTTCGAAGGCGGCCAGCGCGGGGTGTTCATGCTGATGCGCTGCAGCGCATGCGGGACGTTCCGCCTGCCCTCGCGGCGTCACTGCGACCGTTGCCTCTCGGACCAGTACACCTGGGAAGAGACGAGCGGCCGCGGAGTGGTCCGGACGTTCGCCATCATGCACCAGCGCTACCATCCGGGATTCGCGGATGAGTTGCCGTACAACATCGCCCTGGTCCAACTGGACGAAGGTCCACGCCTGCCCACGAACATCGTCGGAATTGACAACTCGGAGATGCGCGTGGGGATGCCAGTGGTGGCCGACTGGGAGCAGCACAGCGACGTCGCAATTCCCAAGTTTCGGCCCGCCTAGAAGGCGGTACCGGCTCGGGGGCATATTATGACGAGGACGGCGCTTAATACTTGACCGCTGCTTATATCCCTCCGCGTCTGTGAGGAAAGCGTGAGCCACGAACCTCGTTTCAGCCTGATCCTCTGGACCACAGACATTGCGGCGCTCGGCCGGTTCCTGCAGGCTGTCGGAGGGCTGACGCTCGCGGAACACCATCCCGGCTACGCACGACTGGTCGCCGGCGAAGCCGAAATCATGCTTCACTCGGACGAGTCCTACCGCGGCCACCCGTGGTTCGAGGCGCTCCAGCGAGAGGGGGCCGCCCGCGGCATAGGTACGGAGCTGCGATTCGCAGTGGCCGACGTCCTCGACAGCTACGCGCTTGCGCTTCGCATGGGCGGCCTGTCGCTCCAGCCACCTTATGACGACATGGACACCCGCGAGTGCCAGGTGATGGGTCCGGACGGCTTTCTGCTCACGTTATGGCAGCCGATTCAATCGAGCCCATTGGAATAACGCCTGCTGGCCACAAAGCTGTTTCCCAAATGGCGCTAACTAAGGTACACTTGTGAAAGTTCACACAATCACAAAGGCGGAGCCCCCATGTACCCCATCTACAGTTTCTACGACCCAGGCGAACCTGGGCCAGCTGCCCTCTACCGCGAGCAGCTGGCGAAGGAACGGCGGGCGTCTTCGAAAAATGCGAAGCAGCCCCAGCAAAAGAACGAAATGGCCGAGTCGCTGCGCGGCAAGTACTTTTTGGCCGCCGCGCGCTTCATGCGCATGGCCTAGACCCTCTTCTGTGGCCGCCTCACCAGGCGGTCCATCCCCCGTCGACAACCAGTGTATGGCCAGTGATGTAGTCACTGGCCATACTTGCGAGAAAGATCACAGCTCCCGCCAGTTCATGCGGCTGTCCCCAACGGCCCATCGGGGTTCGGCTTTCGATGAATGCCTTTCGCTCGGGGTCTTCGAAGAGCGGCCGCGTCAGCTCCGTCTCGAAGTAGGTCGGGGCCAGTGCGTTCACCTGGACCCCGGCCGTCGCCCACTCGAGCGCGAGCACCTTCGTCAGTTGTTCGATAGCGCCCTTGGAACTCGCGTAGGCCGCCTGGTTTGCGAGCGCGACCTGGCCCATGATGCTCGAAACATTGATGACCTTGCCGGACCCGCGGCGAACCATTTCGCGTCCAGCCGCGCGGGCGCACAGAAAGTAGCCGTGGAGGTTCGTGTCGAGGACCTGCCGGTATTCAGCGGGGTCGAGTTCGAGCACGGGCTTTCGGATGTTGATCCCGGCGTTGTTCACCAGGATGTCGAGCTGGCCGAAGTGGGCCAGCGTCTCCGTCACGAGCGACTCGACGCTTTCCTCCGAGGTAATGTCGACCGGTGTGAAGTGAGCGCGCCGCCCGAGTTCCTTCACTTCGGAACAGAGCGATTCGAGCTCCGGGACCGTCCGGCTGGTGGCCATGATGTCGGCCCCCGCGGCGGCCAGCGCGAGCGCTATCGTCCGCCCGAGGCCCCGGCCGGCGCCGGTCACGAGCGCGACGCGCCCGGTCAGATCGAACAGGCGGGTGCCGAGAAGTTCGGGACGCTGCATCGATGACCGATTCTACCGCCCCCGGCCGGCAGCGCCACAAGCGGCGCGGACATCGGAGCTATTCGTAGCGCAGCGCCTCAGCCACGGGCACGCGGGAAGCACTGCGCGCCGGCAGGAATGTCATCAACAGCGATGCCGTCAGCGCGATACCCGCAATCAGCGTCAGTTGCAGCCACGGCACTCGGAAGGCGATGTCGCGAGACTCCTCCCCAACAGCGCCGCTCGTGACGAGCACCCACGCAAGCGAGACGCCGAGCAGCAGCCCAAGCAGGACACCAGACGTAGCGATGAATCCCGACTCGAACAGGAAGCTCAGGGCGACCATCCTCCGTTTGTAGCCGATGGCCCGGAGCATGCCAATCTGCTGGCGCCGCTCGACTACGGCCCGTGACGCCACCACGCTCAGCGCAGCAATACCGACGATCAGCCCGAGGCCCATGAAGCCCTGGAAAACGAGCAGGAACCCGTTCTGCAACTCCTGTTGCTCGTCGAGGAGTTTCTCGAACGAGTCGGCCGAGACCTGGACGAGCCCCGATTCGAGTTGCTTGGCAAAGTCCTCTGCATCCACGCCGTCGTTGAGCGCGATGTAGAACCGCTGCCCGCCGGAGTCGGGGAAGGCAGCGAGGACGGTGTCACGATGAGTGATAGCGGCCGGGAAGAACGTTTCGACCGACTCCTTCATCTGGCCGATGACGGTGATGGTAGTCACCCGGCCCGTTGGGTCGCGAAGGTCGAGAGTGAACGGTTCGAACTCAGCCGACAGGGGATCCAGCTGCAGCAAATCCCCCGCCCCGGGCGGACCGAATCCGTCCTGGGGGGCCGTCACCGATGCCGGCAGCACCGCGAGGCTCGGGTCCGAGGCGATAGCGTCCCAGATGTCCCGGTCCGACTCGTACCCGGCTGCCCGCAACTTCAGCGGGATGGTGGTCGAACGCAGGAACGTCTCATCGACGCCGAAGAAGGCGAACCGGCTGAAGTCGCGCACCTCGCCGTCGTCGTTCTCCTTCCCGTCGCGATTCTGCACCTCGGCCTCGAATGGGAAGGCGATACGCGCTTCAGCGGCAGCCCGGACGGCATCGCGGTCGGCGCCGGACCGTTCGAGCACCTCCTCGAAGCCGGCGAGGCGGTTGTTGTTGTTGACCAGCAGCTGGACATCGAAGCCACCCTTCGAATCTTCGTTCAGGAAGATGGCTGCGAAGTTGCTGTTCAGGGTGGCGTTGACCACGAGGGCGAACATGATCAGCCCGATCATGGCCATCGTCATACCAGTCCGGAACCGCGCGGTGAGCGGGTAGGCTACCCCGGTCTTGATGGCCGGGACGATTCGGCCGAAGCGATTCCCCAGCGCACCGATGGCGGGCAGGATGATGTCGGCGTTGTAGACCACGATGAAGACGCCGGAAGTGACCATCACGACACCGCTGAGGAAGAACATCTCGACGTCGCCGTTGAGTTCGCCGATGAGCCACTCGAGCAGGCGCCCCGGTAACAGGTACCAGAGAGCCAGCAACAGGGCGCTCGTGATCGTGAACGACAGCCGTTCGTGGACATGGAAGTAGCGAAGTGATACGGCCGCCCAGAAGAAGATGAGCGATATGCCCCCGGCAAAGAGAAACATCCCATTGCTTTCGAGGCCCCACTGGACCATGACCGCGCCGATGACGGCTCCCACCGTGCCGGCGCCCACGCTCCACGCCACCGGCCGTCCTCGCGTTTGCAGCGAGGCCAGGATCGGCGCCAGCGGGGCGACGAGTACGCCGAGCAGTATCAGCCAGGTGGGGAGACTCCGGGGCTTCTTGTCCCGCGTCAGGTAGACCAGCAGCACGGCGAGCCCGTAGCCCACCAGGATGAAGACGCCGATAGCGAGGGGAGCGGTGACCACACCGAGGATGATCGGCCAGATGGGGAGCCGCTCGCCGAATCGGCGCTCGGTGGTCGGCGCGCCGAACTCGTGGTTCCGCAGCATCGCGAGCCACGGGCCGGGGAGTCCGAAGATCGCGGCGACGGCGAACACCGGCCAGTAGTCCCGGAACCGGAGTGCGAGCAGGAGCGAAAGGGCGAGGATGCCAAGGGCAGCCATGGCATTGAGCACCGCCCGGAGGTAGCCGGTCCACGTAGCGGCCTCGGGGTTGATGGGCCGGGACTCGGGCAGGTCGCGGATGGCCGCCACGATGTTGAGCCGGCTCGCCCGCCACGAAGAGAAGAAGATGACGATGAAGGTGGCGATGATCCCCAGGCAGAAGGCGACCAGCAGGCTGCGAGCCGTGAACGTAACACTCAGTTCGAGCCCGAGTTGGTCGCCTGCCGCAGCCCGCACGATAGCGACCATGGCAAGCGTGACGCCCATCCCCGCGAAGAGCCCAACCACGGCTGAGCCAAGGTCGTACCCCATACCCTCGGCAAGGAACGATTCGACCAGTTGCCGGCGCTTTGCGCCGACGGCGCGGGCCATGCCCATCTCCGGTTTCCGTTCCGCTGCCAGCATCACGAAGATGAGGAATATCAGCAGGATGCCGGCCGCGATCGAGAACAGCCCGAGCACGACAAAGAACGTGGTGAAGACGCTTCCGAAGAGTTCTGCCGTCTCGATGCCATCCGCTTTCGCCGCGATGACCTGGTAAGGCCGGCCCTCGGTGACCCGTTCCAGCTTCTCCTTCGCCGCGTCGGCGTGCTCGAGACCGGCCTTAACGCCGCCCGTGTTGGAGACGAAGACGCCGTCGGCATTCTCACCCTTGTCCGTGAGCTCGCTCAGGAAGGCGAAGTCAACGGTCGCGCCCTGCTTCCGCTGCGCGTCGAACGCGCCACCGAGCACGTTGTTCGGCACGATCGCCTTCACCTGCAGTTGCACAGGCTGAAGGTTGTAGAAGGCGACGACGACATCCCCGGGCCGGGCGTCGATTTCGCCGGCCAGCTTCTCGTTGATGGCGACCTCGTTGCCGGAGAGCGTGACCGAGCGTCCGTCAACATCTCGCAGGCCACCCAGGGCGGCGGCATCATCCGTCCGGAAGGCCACGAGGCGCGCCGAGAACTCGTTCAGGCCCGTGCGGGGGTTCTGCATCGGCAGCTGCTCGCTCAGGTAAGGGACGAATGCCTCGATGTCCTCGTCGTCCGCGAGCTGGCTCCGCCACTGGTCGACATCGGTAAGCGGGATGACCTGCTGTTCGATCGGGGCGGCCTGTTCCGAACTGTCCCACTCGATGATCTCGTCGGCTTCGCCCAGGGTGCCGTAAACCTCGGAAGTGATGCTCCGGGAAAGAGTGTCACCAGTGCCGAAGGCGGCCGTCATGATCAACGTCGAGAGCATCAGGCCGATCACGATGAGCGCGGTCTGCGCGGGCCGGCGAGGGATGTTCCGGAGCCCGGTCTTGAACATCACCGGGTTCCGGACCGCGATGAACCCCACCAGCGCGAAGATCGCGGCCGTCAGGGCAGTACAGCCAATGGCGATGTAGGTCATGGAGAGCCCGAAGAGTTCGTTCACCGGCTAATCTCCGCCGACCGCCGCGAGCATTTCGGCCTGCGAAGCCTCGCGCTCGATCAGTCCATCGGCCATGTGGATCGTCCGGTGACAGCGCGAGGCCACACGCGGGTCGTGAGTCACGAGCACGCAGGTCTGCCCCGATTCCCGGTTCAGGTTGACGATGAGGTCCATGATCTCGGTGGCGGTCGAGGAGTCGAGAGCGCCGGTCGGTTCATCGGCCCACACGATAGCCGGGCGGTTGACCAGGGCTCGGGCGATCGTGACGCGCTGGCGCTGGCCGCCGGAAATCTGGTTGGGGCGGCTGTTCCAGTACTCGCGCAGGTGCACCCGCTCCAGCGCCTCGAGTGCCAGTTGGCGCGCGACCTTCGGCCTCGTGCCGGAGACGATCAGCGGCAGTTCCACGTTTTCGCAGGCTGTGAGGACCGGCAGGAGGTTGTACGTCTGAAAGACGAAGCCCATATCGCGGGCCCGGAATTCGGTCTTCCGGTCGTCGGCCATCTTGTTGATGTCGAAGCCGTTGATGCGGACCACGCCGCTGTCGAAGTCGTCGAGGCCGGAGAGCGTGTTGAGGAGGGTGGTCTTGCCGCAGCCGGAGGGGCCCATGATGGCAACCATCTCCCCGGCCCGCACGAACAGGCTCACGCCGCGCAGGGCGTGGACCTTGATGGTGCCCGTGTCGTAGGTCTTGTGGACATCCCGGGCTTCGATGACGAACTCCGGCTGGGTCTGCGGCGGCAGGGACATACGAGGTAACTCCAGTTCATCGAACGAGGGGATTGCGGCCGGCGGCAGCGTTACGGCCGGGAAGGGGCCCGAATGCGATCACCTTACCAAACGACTCGCGAACAGGCGGCCCTTTCTGGCTCAAGATCCCCCGAAAGTACGGGAAGGTGCGCCAAGGGGGTGACCCCGGCACAATAGTGTCAGCCCAGCCAGATGGATGTGATGCTCATGGCCGAAGCCCACGGCACCCACGACGATCCCAACGCCGCGCCAATGCACCACGAGATCGTGGAGAGGTTCACCCGCGCACAGATAGCCTTCTGCGCGGCCCTCGGTGGTATCGCGATCATCGCCGGGATTGTCCTGGGGATCGTCCTGAGCAACGACTAACCCGGGTCCGGCCGGCCCGGGGCGAACAATTTCCCTGAACTTCACGTAATCCCGCCGTCGCGACGGCACACCATGTGTATCATCCCTCCATGCCGCGCCCCTTCGATTCCGTAGCCGCCCCGGGAACACGGATCTTGCTCCGCGCGACCAAGTACGACGGCACCGCGCACTGGATCCAGCCCTTCACCGTCGTATCTGACGACGGCACCCTGCTGGTGACGACCTACCGGGCGAGGACGCCGATCTACACCAGCCGCGGTGAGTTTCGGTCGCCCTACGACAGCCGGGTGTACTTCTGGCGGGACCGCTGGTACAACGTCTTCCGCCTGTCCCGGCCCAACTGCCCGCTGGCGCTCTGGTACTGCAACGTGACCACCCCGGCGGTGTTCGACGGCCGGCACCTCAGCTACGTCGACCTCGACCTCGACGTCGCAGTCAGGCCGGACGGGTGCGTCGAACTGCTCGACGAGGACGAGTTCGAACAGCACCAGCGTACCTACGGCTACCCGGCGGAAGTGATCGCCCGTGCCGAAGACGCCGCGCACGAGGTATCACAACTCGCCCGTTCGGGCGGCTTCCCGTTCAGCGAAGGGTAGGGGTCGCTTCACTCCAGTAGCGGTTGCTACTACGCTGTAGCCTCAATGGTAGATTCGCGGGACATTCGCTCCCACCTCGAAGACCTCACGTCTCAGGCAGTCCGGCAGGCCATCGCCGATGGTCAACTCCCCGACACCGCGGTACCGGTGGGAGCGATCGAACGGCCAAAGGACCCCGGCAACGGTGATTTCGCGAGCACTCTCCCCCTGCGGCTTGCCCGTTCGGCGATGAAACCGCCTCTCGAGATTGCCAGCGCCATCGCTGATCGCATCCCGGTGGACGGGACGATCGCCAGGCCCACCGTCGCACCGCCGGGCTTTATCAACTTCCGGCTCTCGGACGAGTTTCTGCAGGCGCAGGTGGGCCACATCATCAGCGAGGGCGAGCACTATGCCGACCTCTCGCTCGGCGCCGGTAAGCGGGCGCAGGTCGAGTTCGTTTCCGCCAACCCGACCGGGCCGCTCCACGTCGGGAACGGCCGCGGGGCCGCGATCGGCGATACCCTTGCCTCGGTGCTCGAGGCCGCGGGCTACACCGTCGAGCGCGAGTACTACATCAACGACGCGGGCACCCAGACCGACACCTTCGCCGACACGCTCTACGCGCGGTACCAGCAGCTGTTCGGCCGCGACGTCGAGATCCCGCCCGATGGCTATCCCGGCAGCTACATGGTCGAACTGGCTGAGGAAATTCGCGATGGCGTGGGCGACAGCCTGCTAGGCAAGCCGGGAAGCCCTGCCCCCCCGGAACTCGTGAAACTTGGCGTCGACCTGATGGTCCGCAAGATCCGTCGCACGCTCGACAACTTCGGCGTCCACTACGACGAGTGGTTCAGCGAAAAGTCGCTCTACTCGCCGGAGGGTACCTACGAGAAGGCAAACGCCGTCTTGCGGGAGGCAGGGCACCTCGTGGAGCGGGAAGGCGCCACGTGGTTCACTTCGAGCGAACTGGGCGAGGACAAGGACAATGTGGTGGTCCGCTCCGACGGGCGGCCGACCTACTACGCAAGCGACATCGCCTACCAT
>DATBWD010000210.1:0-3277 GCA_036515015.1 Tepidiformaceae bacterium | reverse complement strand
CGTCCACGGAGCGTTCGCTTCGCGCGGCGCGTGGGCGCCCTTGCCCTGGAATACCTGCCGGCGGCGCTGCTCCTGGTTGGAGTGGTGGGGGCATGGGAAGCGTGGGTGCGCGTGTTCGATACGCGGCCCTACATCCTCCCGGCGCCGAGCCGCATCTGGTCGGCGTTCCTCGAGGTGCGAGGGCTGCTGCCGGGCCACATCCAGACCACCGTCACCGAAGCGGTCGTAGGGCTGTTCTTCGGAGCAGCCGTCGGCGTGGTGCTGGCGGTGGTCATCGCCAGCATTCCGCTGGTGCGGCGAGTGCTCTACCCGATCCTCGTCGTTTCCCAGACGGTGCCAATGATCGTGTTGGCGCCGCTGCTCGTGGTGTGGTTCGGCTTCGGGATGACTCCGAAGGTCGTCGTGGTCGCGCTGATCGGGTTCTTCCCAATCGTCGTGAGCACGGCCGACGGTCTCTCCCGGGCCGACACCGACATGGTGGGCCTCGTGCGGTCGATGGGCGCCAACCGGGCCCAGGTGTTGCGCTACGTGCTGTTCCCTTCGGCACTGCCCGCGTTCTTCGCGGGGCTCAAGATAGCGGCCGCCTATGCAGTCGTGGCGGCGGTCATCGGCGAGTGGGTCGGAGCAAGTTCCGGCCTTGGACTCTTCATTACCCGTGCACAGACGGCGTTCCGGGTCGACCGGGTGTTCGTGGCGGTGGCGGTGGTGGCACTTACCAGCATCGCGCTGTTCGCCATGGTCCACCTGATGGCCCGGCTCGCATCGCCGTGGATGTACGTCCATGACAAGGAGAACGAATGATGAAACGACGAACGATCGCGCTGATCGCGCTGCTGGCCGCCCTGCCGGTGCTCGCAGTTGCCTGCGGCGGAGATGACGACGACGGCGGGAACGGCAACGATGGGGGCAGCCTTGAGCAGGTCACGCTGATGCTCAACTGGACGCCGAACACTCACCACAACGGCATCTATGCCGCGATTGAGGAGGGCTACTACCGCGATGCCGGCCTCGACGTACGGATTGTGGAACCGGCCGCAGGTGGTGTGGAGCAGGTGGTCGCGACGGGCGGAGCAGAGTTCGGGATTTCCGTCCAGGAGTCGATGATCCCTGCGCGCGCCGAAGGGGTGCCGGTCATCTCCATCGGGACGATCATCCAGCACAACGATTCGAGCCTGATGATGCTCGAGAGCGAGGACGTCAGCGAGCCGAAGGACTTTGCCGGGAAGACCTATGGAGGCTACGGCGGCCCGCTCGAGACGGCGCTCATTCACCAGTTGGTCGAATGTGACGGTGGGGACCCTGACGCGGTGAAGTTCGTGGAGGTCGGTAACGTCGACTACCTTGTGGGGATGGAGCAGGACCGCTTCGACTTCGCCTGGGTGTTCGAGTCGTGGGACGTCATCCGGGCGCGTGAGATAGCGAACAAGGAGGTGAAGAGCATCCTCTTCAAGGATCACCTCGACTGCATCCCCGACTGGTACACGCCGCTGTTCATCACGGGCGAAGACATGATTGCAAAGCGCCCGGATACGGTGCGGAAGTTCATGGAAGCAACGGCGCGCGGCTACGACTTCGCCATCGAGAACCCGAAGGAAGCCGGCGAGGCGCTCCTCAAGGGCGCGCCCGAACTCGACCGAAAACTGGTGGAACTGAGCTCGGAGTACATGGCGGACGTGTTCGTCGATGAGGGGCGCCAGTGGGGGCTCCAGGACAGGGAAATCTGGGAAGAGTTCGAGAAGTTCCTGCGTGAGGCGGGGCTCACCAGCAAGGAGGTGGACGTCGACAAGGCGTTCACCAATGACTTCCTGCCCGATCGCTAGGCCGCGCGGATGACTGCTCACGCCATCGAGTTGCGCGACATCGCCCACACCTTCCGGGCCCGTGGGCGGAGCGTTCTCGCAGTCGATGGCGTGGAGCTTTCGGTCGAGGCAGGACGGTTCGTGAGCATCGTGGGGCCGAGCGGGTGCGGCAAGACGACCCTGCTGCGCATCCTCGCCGGCCTGCTCGTCCCGGAGTCTGGTGCGGCGGAGATCCGGGGGGAGAACGCGGTCGGCCGGCCCGGGCTGGCGGCGTACATGCCGCAGAAGGACCTGCTGCTGCCGTGGCGGAAGGCACTCGCCAACGCCTCCCTCGGCGCCGAGATCGCGGGGGTGGCGCCGGGAGAGGCCCGGCGGCGGGCTGCGGCGCTCTTCGAAACGTTCGGCCTGACTGGCTTCGAACAGGCGTGGCCCTCGCAGTTGAGCGGCGGGATGCGCCAGCGCCTCGCGCTGCTTCGCACGTTCCTCATCCCATCGGACGTTATGTTGCTGGACGAGCCGTTCGGGGCACTGGACGCGATCACGCGCCGGCAGATGCAGCAGTGGCTGCAGGGCGTCCTCGCGAACGACAACCGCACCGTGCTGCTCGTGACGCACGACGTGGAGGAGGCGCTGCTGCTTTCGGACGAGGTGTATGTGATGTCGCAGCGGCCGGGGCGCATGGTGGAAAAGGTCGAGTCGGACTTCCCACGGCCACGGCCGGCGACGACCGTGACGACGGCAGCCTTCGTGGAATTGAAGGCCGAATTGCTGGCGGCGCTCGACACAAGCGGGGCGGTGGAGCCGGTGACTCCGCCGCTTGCGTAATCAGCGGTAGCACGTAGGCTTCACCCATGCCCATCGAAACCAGCCGGTCCGGCCGCACCTTCGTCATTACGCTCAACCGCCCGGAGGCGATGAACAGCATCGACCCGGAGATGTTCTGGCAACTGACGGAAGCCTGGAACGAGTTCGAACGCGATGAGGGTCTCTTCGTCGCCGTTGTGACGGGCGCGGGGGAAAAGGCGTTCTGCGCCGGGCGCGACCTCGTGAAGAGCGCGGCGGATGCATCGAACGACTGGAGTTCGCGCCGGAGCGAAGGGCGGCTGACGCCGGAAGGGATCTGGAAGCCAACCATCGCTGCGATCAACGGCCACTGCCTCGCGGCGGGGCTGGCCCTGGCGCTCAGCTGCGACCTTCGCATGGCGAGCCCGAACGCCACCTTCGGGACAATGGCGGCGAAGCGGGGCATCGTGGCCGGCGGCGGGCAAACCCAGCGGCTGGCGCGCTACATCCCGTTCGGCAAGGCGATGGAGATGATCCTCTTCGGCGAGCGGATTGATGCCGAAGAGGCGCACCGGATCGGGCTCGTCAACAGGCTGGCGCCACAGGCCGACCTGCTGGACGCGGCCATGGAGTGGGCGGCGAAGCTTTGCGACAACGGCCCGCTCGCGCTGCAGGCGATGAAACAAGCGGCCTAT
>DATBWD010000209.1:0-3298 GCA_036515015.1 Tepidiformaceae bacterium | reverse complement strand
GGGCACTTCCAGCTAAACGACCGCGTCGACCGCGTGATCCCGGAATGGAAGGGGATGCGCGTGTACGTCTCGGGCGAAGGCGAGGCCATGGAGACGCGCGAGCCCGAACAGCCGATGACGTTCCGCCACCTCCTCAGCCACACGGCCGGGCTTTCCTATGGGGCCGGGCGCAACCCGGTCGACCGCATGTACAAGAGCCTCGACGTCTCGCGCGGCCCGGGCGAGACCCTCAGCAGCTTCGTCCAGAAACTCGCCGGGGTGCCCCTCCACTACACGCCCGGCACACGCTGGATGTATTCGTTCGCGACCGACGTCTGCGGCTACCTCGTCGAAGCCCTCTCCGGGCAGCGGCTCGACCAGTACCTCCAGGAGCACATCTTCGACCCGCTCGGCATGGTCGACACCGCCTTTCACGTCGCGCCCGAAAAGGCCCACCGCTTCGCCGCGAACTACGAACGCCAGCTCAACAAGAAGCTCAAGCTCATCGACGACCCGGAGACGAGCGCCTACCTCAAGGAGCCGACCTTCTTCTCGGGCGGCGGCGGGCTGACCGGGACGACGGCCGACTACTTCCGTTTCACTGAGATGCTGCGGCGTGGCGGCGAACTCGACGGCGCCCGCGTCATCGGCAAGCGCACGCTCGACCTGATGACCCGCAACCACCTCGCGGGCGGCGCCGACCTGACGGCGATGGCCATCGGCGCATTCTCGGAGACGGCCTACGGAGGCGTCGGCTTCGGGCTCGGCTTCGCGATGACGCTCGACGAAGTGCAGGCCGGCTCGATCGCCGCCGGCGACTACTACTGGGGCGGGGCCGCCTCGACCATCTTCTGGGTCGACCCAAAGGAGGACCTGGTCGTCATCTTCATGACCCAGCTCATGCCCTCCGCCACCTTCAACTTCCGCGGCCAGCTCAAGAACATCATCTACTCCGCCATCGAGGACTGAGGGGCATAAGGCCCCCTTCGCCCAGAAGTACTCCCGCTCGACCACCCCGCCGACGATGCGCACGGTCAACGTATCGCGCTCTCTCCATTCCTTCCCCGCTTTCGCTACCCATCCGACACTGTGCCCGGCGGGCCAAACCGTATCCTTTTCTTGAGGCGCCGCGCTCCCGGCGTGAGTTCACTTCGGGGGGAACGTCGTTGGCAACTGGGGATTCAAGCGCATCTGCAGCCGGCGCCGTCGCTCTGGCCGAAGTGGAGCGACTCAAGCGCCGGGACCAGGCCGCGTGGTCGAACCTCTTCGAAAACCACCACCCGCAGGTCTTCCAGGCGGTCCTCGCCCAGGTCGGCAGCAGAGCCGTCGCCGAGGACATCGCCGCCCAGGTCTTCCTCGAAGCGCTGCAGGGCATCGGACGCTACCGCGAACGCAGCAAGCCCATCAGCGAATGGCTGCTCGCCATTGCCCGCCGCCGTGGCCTCGACTGGCTGCGCGAGCAGGAGCGGCTGGCCCAGATTTCGCTCACCAGGCACGTCCCCGCCATCGAGCCGGAAGAAATCGAGCGCGCCCTCGAGGCGATCCATCTCCTTCCACCCCGCGAGCGGGAAATCATCCTCCTGCGCTACGTCGAAGGCTACCCGATCGACGCTGTCGCCCGGCTGACGAACCGCCCGCTTTCGGCCGTCAAACTGCTGCAACAGCGCGGCCTCGACTCGCTCCGCCACCTCCTGCTCCGCCCGGACGAAGGGTAGGCCGGCCGGCCCCCGGTAGCCTCGCCCGCTCACCCTGCTCGCCATCGCGAACGAACGGTCCGTGTCCGCCCCTTCGTCCTCCCGCTTCCCGTGGCCCGTAGCGGATGTGCATGTAAAATATTGATCTGGTACTTGATTTCTTCAAGTACGGGCTTAATATTGTCGGCGAAAGGACGAGAAGCGATGACGGTCCTCGACGTCCAGCGGCTGACCAAACGCTACCGCAGCGGCACCCTCGCCAACGACGACATCTCCCTCGCGCTCGAGCCCGGCGAGGTCTATGCGCTGCTCGGCCCCAACGGTGCGGGCAAGACGACGCTCGTCCGCCAGGTGCTCGGACTGCTCAAACCGACCTCCGGCGCCATCACGCTCCTCGGCCGCGACGCCGTCGCCGACCCCGGGTTCGCCCGCGCCAACATCGGCTTCCTCCCGCAGGGGCAGTGGAACATGTGGTCGGTCCACGTCGACGAATTGATCGAGACCGTCGGCCGCCTCCGAGGTCTGTCCCGCCACGACGCACGTGCGCGGACTGAGCATCTCATCGACCACCTCGACCTCGGCGCCTTCCGCCACACACAGATGCAGTTCGCCTCCGGCGGCGTTCGGCGCCTCGCCGGGTTCGCCACCGCGGTCATCGGGCGGGCCCCACTGGTCGTGCTCGATGAACCGACGAACGACGTCGACCCCCAGCGGCGCAACCTCCTGTGGCGCATGATCGCCGAACTCGGGCGCGAAGGCAGCACCGTCCTGCTCGTCACCCACAACCTCCACGAAGCCGAACGCGTCATCCACCGGATGGCCATCATCGACCACGGGCGAATCCAGCGGGAAGGCACGCCGCTCTCCCTGCGCACCATCGTGACCGACCGTTTGCGGCTCGAACTGGTGGCCACCGGGCCGTTCGTGCCCCACCCCGCGCTCGCCCGTGACGGCGGCGAAAACGTCTACCTTCTCGAAGAAGCGGACCTCCCGGCCGTCAGCCACTGGCTGATGGAACTGCGCGCCACCGGGACCGTGCTCGACTTCCGCATCGGCCCTCCCACCCTCGACGACATCTACAACGTGGCGGTCTCGGCCGCGCAGCCCATGGAGCCCATCGCATGACGTTCCTCCACCACTACTACCACCTGCTCAAGCTGGAACTGCTGGTCGCCCGCCGGGCCATCATCATGATTGTCGTCATCCAGGTCGCGCTCACGATCGGGCTGGTCGTCGGCTTCGGCTACTTCGTCCCGGAAGTGTCGGACGTCCAGGCACTATTCCTTACTACAGGCACGGCCACGAACACGGTCGTCACCGTCGGCCTCGTCGCGCTTCCCCAGAACCTGTCGCAGGCGAAGAACGAAGGCCGCCTCGAGTACACACTCGCCCTCCCGGTCGTGCGCGAGGCCTACCTGCTCGCCCAGGTCAGCTTCGTCGCCATCATGGCGCTGCCGGGCGTGGTGTTCGCGCTCGTGCTCGGGTCGCTGGTCTACGACATCACGATCACGCCCAGTCCGGTTGTGCTCCTCGTCATCCCGCTGGCGATGCTTTCACTCGCCGGCGTGGGCGTGGCCATGGCCATTCTTTCGCCCTACCAGCAACTCACGAACGCGCTCACCCAA
>DATBWD010000208.1:0-3386 GCA_036515015.1 Tepidiformaceae bacterium | reverse complement strand
ATCCGCATGAGCTACGCGCTCCTCGGTCTCATCAGCTTCCTCACATCCGGCCCGGACGAATGCCGCGCCTGGACCGTCGAAGCCGGCTCCAGCGCTCCCGAAGCCGCCGGCAAAATCCACAGCGACCTCCGCCGCGGATTCATTCGTGCCGAAGTCATCCGCTTCGAAGACCTCATGGCCGCCGGCAGTGAGGCCGAAGCGAAGAAGCGCGGCCTCCTCCGCACCGAGGGCAAGCACTACGTCGTCCAGGATGGCGACATCCTCAACATCCTCTTCAACGTCTGACTCGCCGCTTGCAACGCCGATGACCCGAACGCTCGCGCAGGGGTAGTTAACGGCTGTCAAAGCAGTAAATGGCAATGAATGCGGCTTGACCCCTGAGCCCGCCCTGCGCCAATATTTCCCATCGCTGCTATGTACTAGGTCTATAGCAGCGATTCAGTTGGACACGCTATAACGCGAACGGGGGGAATCACGGCGCGATGACGCAGTATATCCTCAAGCGCCTGCTCTTCTCCGTCCTTGTCCTCTTCATCATCAGCGTCCTCGTGTTCACCTCCGTGCGCCTTATCCCGGGAGACGTCTGCGCCATCGTCCTCGCCACCCCGGACGTCGAAGAAAGCCAGTGCCGTGCCATTCGCACCGAACTGGGCCTCGATGAAAACGTCGTCCGTCAGTACTTCTCCTACATGTCCGGCGTCTTCCAGGGCGACTTCGGGACCACCCTCATCGGCCGCCGCGACGTCTGGGGCGAAATCCGCACCCGCATCCCGCTCACGATGGAACTCACCCTCCTCTCGACGGGCTTCGCGCTCATGATCGCCATCCCCATGGGCGTCTACTCCGCCATCCGGCAGGACCGGCTCACCGACTACATCCTCAGGTTCACGACCATCGGCTGGCTCAGCATCCCCAGCTTCTGGCTCGGCACCATGCTCATCGTCTTCCCCGCCCGCTGGTGGAACTACAGCCCGCCCGTCGGCTACATCGATCTCTGGTCCGACCCGCTGAAAAACCTCGAACAACTCTACATGCCGGCCTTCGCCCTCGGCCTCGCGCTGAGTGCGAGCCTCTCCCGCATCACCCGCTCCTCCATGCTCGAAGTCCTCCGCCAGGACTACATCCGCACGGCCTGGTCGAAGGGCCTCAGCGAGCGCGCCATCGTCGTCCGCCACGGCCTGAAGAACGCCATGATCCCGGTGATAACGCTCTTCGGCCTCCAGGTTGGCGTGCTCTTCGGCGGCACCGTCGTCCTCGAAAGCATCTTCAGCCTCCCCGGCCTCGGGTCCCTCCTCTACAACGCCGTCCTCATCAAGGACTACCCCCAGGTCCAGGGACTCGTCCTGTTCTTCGCGGCAGTGCTTGTCACCATCAACCTCGTGGTCGACATCAGCTACGCCTGGTTCGACCCGCGGATCAGGTACACCTGATGGCCTCGACAGCTGTTTCCCAGCCCGTCCCGCTCCCCGAACTGCGCCGTAAGATCGGCCGCCTGGAGTCGCTGGGGCGAATCATCCGCCGCAAACCGATCGGCGCGGCGGCCGGTGCTGTCTGCATCCTGCTCATCCTTGTCGCCCTGGCTGCGACGTCGATCGCGCCCCAGGCGCCCGAGACCGTCGACCCCGCAAAGAACCCGCGCCTCAGCGCCCCGAGCCTCAGCCATCCCATGGGCACCGATAACCTCTTCCGCGACCAGTTCAGCCGGATCATCATCGGCAGCCGCATCTCCCTCGGTGTCGGGTTCGGCGCGGTCTTGCTCGGCACCGTCTTCGGGACGCTCTTCGGCCTGGTCGCGGGCTACTTTGGCGGCGCCGTCGACCTCGTCAGCAGCCGCTTCATGGATGTGATCCTGGGTTTCCCGCCCCTCGTCCTTGCGATCTTCTTCCTCTCCATCTTCAACACCCACCGGGGCTACAGCCTCGAATCCTTCCTGCTCGTGAGCCTCGCCATCGGCGTCATCATCACACCCACCACGGCCCGCATCGTCCGCGGGTCGGTCCTCAGCATCCGCAACCTCCAGTACATCGAGGCTGCAATCTCCATGGGAAACACGTCGCAGCGCGTGATGTGGCGTCACGTGCTGCCCAACGTTGTCGCTCCAATCATCGTCATCGCAAGCATCCAGATCGGGAACGCCATCCTCGCCGAAGCCGCCCTCAGTTTCCTTGGGCTTGGCATCGCCGATGACGCGCACCCGAGCTGGGGCAAGATGCTCCAGGACACTCGCGGCGTCTGGCAGGAAGGCTGGTGGACTGCCGTGGTCCCCGGAGCAGCGATTAGCCTCGCCGTCCTGAGCTTCAACCTCTTCGGCGATGCCCTCCGAGACGTGCTGGACCCGCGCCTGCGCCAGTCGTCGTAAATCGACTCCGAATCCGCAGCCCAACGCTGCACACAAGGGGGGAGCTACCACGTGAAAGATCGAACCAACTACTGGCTGCGCCGCCAGGTCAGCCGGAGGACCGCACTCAAGGGCACCGCCGTCGCTGGCGCCGGCGCAGCCACCCTCGCCATCATCGGCTGCGGCGATGACGACGACGACGACGGTGGTGACGGCGGAGGCGGAGGCCTGCTCCCCACCGCCCAGGCCACCCCAACCGTGGGAGACCAGCCCGTTCCCGGCGGCTCGTTCTCCTTCCAGATCTCGTCGCCACCTCCGAGCCTCGACCCCTACACCCAGACGAGCTTCGTCAACGCCTACATGAACGGGCTCAGCTACAGCAAGCTCGCCCGCTTCGCCGCCGGTGTGCCCGCGGTCGCACCCACCGACTTCACCATGGAGCCCGACCTCGCTCAGACCCTGCCCGAGCAGCCTGACGCCTCCGGCCTCCAGTACACCTTCAAGCTGAAGCCGGCGAAGTTCCACAACGGCCGCGAATTGACCTCCGAAGACGTCAGCTACGCCTTCGACCGGTACATGAACTTCGAGCGATCCGTCCACAAGTCCACCCTCAACTGGGTCGACAAGATCGAAACGCCGTCGGCCGATACCGTCCTCATCAAGACGAAGGCGCCCTTCGCCGACGCCATCCAGTTCCTCGGCGGCAACCTCGGCGCCTGGATCTCCCCGAAGGAACACGCCGAATCCGAAGAGGCCGCGACCAAGATGCTCGGCAGCGGCCCCTTCATCCACACCGACTACCAGACCGGCGTCAGCCTCAGCTTCCGCAAGAACCCGGACTACTACGACAAGCCCTATCCCTACTTCGATGAAGTGAAGGTCTTCATCACCACCGACACCCAAAAGCGCGTCGCGGACTTCTCTGCGGGCTCGGTCGACCTCACCTGGCTCTTCCTGCCGAGCGAGCGAGACCAGTTGAAGCGCCAGCGCCCGGACGCCCAGTTCGAAGAGACGCAGGGTATCGGCGGCTACATCTACCTTCGCACCG
>DATBWD010000207.1:0-2282 GCA_036515015.1 Tepidiformaceae bacterium | reverse complement strand
GGGTCAGAACTGGAGTTGGATGCGGCGGAACTGTTCGAGGTAGCGGCCATCTTCGGCGCGCCAGTTTTCGCGGACGAACTGGATGAAGTTGTCGCGGTCGGCGAACTGGCTGACGTGGGCGGTGAGGACCTGGATCTTGCGGTCGACATCGGGGGTGATGTCGACATCGAAGTTGGGGTTGTTCGAACCCCAGAGGAGGACTTCGCGGACCTTGTGCGGCTCCAGCCCTTCGACCAGGTGCTCCGGGAAGTTGAGGTGGTCGCGGGCGGTGGGATAGACGGCATCGAGGGCGGCGGTGCCGGTCGTGCGGTGGTCCGGATGGTTGATGAAGCTGTCGCGCATGATGATGTCGGTCGGGTCGTGGGTGAGGACGGTGTGGGGCCGGATGGCGCGGATATAGCGGACGAGTTGTTCGAGGAAGCGGCGGTCGTAGACGAGTTCGCCGTCTTCGTTGTCGAGGAAATGGACGTCGCGGGCGCCCATGCGGCGGCAGGCTTCGCGCTGTTCCTCGCGGCGGACGGCGATGAGGCGCTCGCGGGGCATGGTGCGGTCCTCGGTGCCCTTGGCGCCGTTCGTGCAGACGAGGAAGTGGACGTCCCAGCCACGGCCGGCGAGTTGGGAGACGTAGCCGGCGCAGCCGAAGTCGCCGTCGTCGGGGTGGGCGGCAATGACGAGGGCGGTGGTGGCGGGATCGGAAGTGGTGGCCATGCGAGTTCCGGGGGAGAAGGTCGGTTCTATCGTGCAACCGGTGGGGTGGGGCGGGCAATGGCCGGGGCAAGGTAGAACAGATGCGCCGAATATCTGTTCCGAACAGCGTTGACGATAAGCCTGCGAGATTGTTAAAGTGAGGCCGAACATCCGTTCGATGAGGCCCGTCGATGAAAGAGCTTTCCGGCAAGCAGGCGCAGATCCTGGACTTCCTCCGCACGTTTATCGAGGACAAGGACTATCCGCCGAGTATCCGCGACATCCAGGAGGGGTGCGGCATCAGCAGCACCTCGGTGGTGGACTACAACCTCCGAAAGCTGGAGGAGAAGCACTTCATCAAGCGCGACCGGGAAGTTTCTCGCGGCATCGAAGTGCTCGGGGCGCGCGGGCGGCGGCCGCGAGTGGTGGACGTGCCGGTGCTTGGCGCCATTGCGGCCGGGCAGCCAATCCCCGTGCCAACGAGCGACCGCTGGGCGGCGGATGCCGAAGACACCGTGACGGTGACAGAGGACATGCTGCGCGGGCGCCAGAACGTCTTCGCCCTGCGCGTGAAGGGCACATCGATGATCGAGGACCTGATCGACGATGGCGATATCGTGTTCCTCGAACCGGTCAAGTCGGCGGAGAATGGCGACCGGGTGGCGGTCTGGTTGAAGGACCGTTCGGAAGTGACGCTGAAGCGGATTTACCTCGAGGGGGACCGGGTGCGACTTCAACCGGCGAACAGTACGATGAAGCCCATCTACACGACGCCGGACAACGTCGAGATCCAGGGACGGTTCATCTCGTCGATCCGGCCAAGCGACTAACGGCAACCTGCCGGGGAGAACTGACGGGGCCGGAAGGCCCCGTTTCTGGTATGAGCGAGCCAATACTCAGCGTCAGCGACCTCACTGTCCGCTACAGGACGAAGGAAGGGATCGTCTACGCGGTGCAGGAGGCTTCGTTTCAGTTGGAGAGAGGGAAGGTGCTGGCCCTCGTGGGCGAGTCGGGGTCAGGCAAGACGACGGCCGGGCTTTCGCTGCTGCGGTTGCTCCCGCCCGAGGGCGAGGTGGTGTCGGGGGCCGCGGTGTTCGAAGGGATGAACCTCTTCGAGGCGGGCGACCGGGAGTTGCGGACCCTGCGAGGACGCAAGGTCGCGATGGTGTTCCAGGACCCGGTGGCTGGATTGAACCCGGTCCTTTCGGTGGGCGACCAGGTGGCGGAAATCCTGACGAACCACCTGCAGATCGGGAAGAAGGACGCGAAGCGCAAGACGACCGAATTGCTCTACGACGTGGGGCTGGCCGACCCGGAGCGGGTGGCGAAGTCGTACCCGTTCCAGCTTTCGGGCGGGATGTGCCAGCGGGTGATGATCGCGATCGCGACGGCGCTGGACCCGGCGCTGCTCATCGCGGACGAGCCGACGAGTTCGCTGGATGTGACGGTGCAGGCGCAGATCCTGCGCCAGTTGCAGTTGCTGCGAGAGGAGCGGGGGACCGCGATCTTGCTGATCACGCACGACTTCGGGGTGGTGGCGCAGATGGCCGACGACGTGGCGGTGCTGTACGCGGGGCGGGTCGTGGAGACCGGGG
>DATBWD010000206.1:0-2634 GCA_036515015.1 Tepidiformaceae bacterium | reverse complement strand
TGGCGGCCTGGCGTTCGCGTTTGGCGGCGGCTTTCGTCTGGGGCCGGGGGACATCGGACTGGGAGCGCTCGCGCTCGATGCGACCGGTCTCGGCTACATCCGCCTCGGCCAGCCTGCGACCACCCTTTCCGGCGGCGAGGCCCAGCGCATCAAGCTCGCCAGCGAACTCTCCCGCCGCTCCACCGGGAAGACGCTCTACATCCTCGACGAGCCCACGACCGGCCTCAGCTTCCAGGACGTCGCCCACCTGCTCCACGTCCTCGAACGCCTGGCCGATGCCGGCAACACCGTCGTCGTCATCGAGCACCATCTCGACGTCATCAAGACCGCCGACTACATCATCGATCTCGGTCCACTCGGCGGAGACCGCGGCGGCGAACTCATCGCCACAGGCACACCCGAAGAAATCGCGCTCAACCCGGCGAGCCTCACGGGGCAGTACCTCGGCCCCGTCCTCCAGGCCGCCGGCACCCTCGATGGCGCCACTCTTCCGGTAACGCCGGCTCCAACTCGGCGACGTCGCCCGAAGCTCCCCGAGACAGCCCCTGTGCCGGCTGCTGTCGCACACGCTTCCAATGGCAGCACCAGCGATAGCGATGCCTTCGAAGCTGCGACCGTCGCGGCCGGCAACCGCGTCGCCGCTCGCATCCAGCGCGAGCGCTCACAGTCCGATGTCCCCCGGCCGCAGACGAAGGCCGCCGCCAAACGCGAACGCCAGGCCGCCAACCCCCGCAAGGAAACCGCCAGCGAGCGCAACCTCCGCGAAAAGCGCGAGCGTACCTAATGCCCGCGCTGCGTTATACCAGCAAATGCCAACGCTGATAGTAATCAGAGGGCCATCCGGGGCCGGAAAGTCGACGGTTGCCCGTCGACTCTTCTCCGAGGCGAGCCGTCCCACGGCTCTCGTCGACCTCGATCATTACCGGCATATGTTCCGAAACCAGCCCTCAGACGGCCTGAGGGTCGAGTACGACGTCGCAAGAGCGGCCATCGAGATATCAATTGAGCGGGGGTTTGATGTGATCTTCGACGGCAACTTCCGCGCCTTGGACGGTGGGAATCTCCCGCTTCCGCTCTTTTCGTTCCGTGGGGCCACGACGTGCGCCTTTTATCTCGACGTAAGTCTCGCCGAGACGCTCCGGCGCCATGCCCGTCGGAGCGAGCAGAGGCTTACGGTCGACGAGATGAAGGCGCTGTACCCATATGCACGACCTCTGGAAGGCTATCCCGAGACTGTGATCAGAGAGGGCTCAAGCCTCGATGAGACGGTGCGAACCATCCGAAGGATCGCTGGGGTCTGATTCTCCCGATCGGTGTCCCGTGAAAAGCGCCAAGACGCCTGACCGAAACTCCTGTCGTCGTCGCTATAATCCACATGTGAACGAAGAAGAGGCCCGTCAGGCAGCCGCCCGATTCCGGCAGGCGGTCGACATGTGGGAGTTCGGCATGGGCATGATGTTCGCAAAGCTCCGCCGCGAACACCCCGAAGAAACCGACGAACAACTCCGCGCGCGCCTGCGCGCCCAGCTCGATGATCGTCCCCTGGACAGGCACCTCCGGCGAGTCACCGCCGACCATCCTCGCTGGGGTTACCTGGTGTCCCGGAGCGATGAGCCCGGCTAGTTCGCCCCCAGCAAATCCCGGCAGAACGCACGTATCGCCCCGTTCAAAACCTCCGACGCCTCCCACTGCAGGAAGTGCCCCGCATCCCGCACGAGGAACGGCCCCACGTGATCCGGGAACACGACCGCCGCCATCCGGTCGAACTCCGGGTAGATGACATGGTCCGACGGGCCAAACAGGATCAGCGTGTGCGTCCGGTTCTCCCCGAGGATCGCCGGCTCCGCCCGCGCGTGCTCGTCGAACGACCCCTCATACGCCCCGAAGCTGGCGCGCAACTTCTCGCCGTCCGCGAACGGCTCCGTCATGAAGTCCACCGCCTCCTGGCTGAACCCTCCCGGGTGCGCCCAGAATCTCGACGTGTAGAACGTCGCGATGTACCGCCGCCGCTTCTCCGGCGTGTCCAGTTCCCCCGCGAGCGCGTCCGCATCCGTGCCCTGTCGCACGAAGTAGTCCGATGCCTCACGTGCCGGCCGCGTCCGCATGCCCTCCATCCGCTCCCGCATGTACGGCAGTGGCGAATTGAAGAGGACCATTCGCTCCACGAACCCCGGGTACCGCAGCGACAGGTCCTGGATGACAGGTCCGCCGAGGTCTCCTCCCACAGCCACCACCCGGTCGTGCCCGAGGTGGTCCTTCACGAGCGCATGCAGGTCCCGGCTGTGAGAAGCGACGTCGTGAAACCGGTCCGGTCCCAACCCCGATTCCCCGAACCCCCGCAGGTCCGGGGCGATCACCTCGAACCCCGCGTCGGCGAGGTAACGGATGTTCCGCCACCAGATCCGCTTGGTCTCCGGCCATCCGTGCACGAGCAGGAGCGGCACCCCGCCCTCGCCCTCGTGCACGAACGCCTGCTCGAAGCCACGCGCGTCTGCTCGCTTCACCGCGTACAGGTCCGCTCGCAACTCAACGTCTGACGCCATCTGTTCTCCTTGCAGCCCGGCAGGGCTTCATCCCAAACTGTACCCCGCCCCCAAACTACCGTTGATTGGAACTCCCCTCGTGCAAGAAACC
>DATBWD010000205.1:0-6253 GCA_036515015.1 Tepidiformaceae bacterium | reverse complement strand
AAATCGACGTCGAACAGCGCCCGTCGAACGTCATCCTCCGATGCGCCGTCAGCTGGCAACGCCCAGGCAAAGTTGGCGGCTCCTTCGAGACCCGTGATGTCCGCGTGGGCCGAGTGCATGTAGGCGACGAACCGGAAGGGGTGTGGATGAAGTCCCAGCACCGGCAGTTCCGTCTCGACCAAATTGATGGTGCCGCCTTCCAACCGAGGATGCCGGAGCACAACCACATCGCCGGGTCCAACTCCGAGGTCGTCTGCTGCCACCTCTGAGAGAAAGAGCCCCGGCCGCTCGAGTTCGCGATCGCCCCTCACGACGCTGGGCGCCCAGACGGCATTTGTGAGGTCGAACACCTCAAGGCGGACCGAGATCTCCGTGTCTCCCTTTCGGACGAACCCGCCCAGGTGCAGCGCGGGCTCCACGCGTTCGACGGGTGGCAGTCCCTCCAGCGCAGCCATCTCTGCGCCGTTCGCGGCCACCAGCGTGGCGAGGTCGACATCGATCCGGTCCTCAGAAGTGCGCAGCAGTTCGCGCTCGCCCTGGTTCACGGCCTCGCCGAATGAGTCGATCATCCCGGCGAAGGTCACGAGGATCGTGATGGCGGCCATGATCCCCAGCCCCGTCAACAACGCGCGTCGCGGTGCCCTGACGACGTTCCGTACCGGCATCTGCGCGAAGGTGTTCCCGGGCATCCGGAGGCGCCGGAACAGCGGAGCGAGCCCGCCCCCCTTTGCCGCCCGGTAACCCGACCGCAGCGCGTCGAGCGGCGAGAGGCGCACCGCCATCAGCACGGGCACAAGGGTCGCGGCAAAGGGCAGCACGAACCCGATTGCCGCGGCGGTCCCGAATTGTCGGAATTGGAAGGCGGTGTCCCAGATCGGGAGCGGGAAGAAGTCCTGCACCACCGACGCCATCATCTGCCCAACGATGTAGCCGGTGATCAACCCGAATATGACCCCGAGCAGCGCGACCTGCGTCCCAACGAGCAGCGGCCTGATGGCGATCCGCAATCGCGGCACCCCCAGCGCCATCGCTATCCCCATCTCCCGTCGCTGCGCGTCGACGATGCGGGTCGTCAGGTTGAACGCAGCTGCTGCCGCGCCGAACAAGATCAGCAATGCGAAGATGCGCTGCATCCGCCGGTCACCTTCGATGTCCTCGTAGATGATGCGATACGCCCGGTCGTCCTCCCTGGGTACAAAGGTGAACCCTTGCCCCGGCAGTTCCGCCGCAAGTGCCGCCTCAACCTGCCGCCGGACCTCCGCCGGATCGGCCGTCGCCTCTACTGTCAGGAGCAGGTCGTTGACCATACCATCGAGCCCGGCCAGGTCCTGGGCCGTCTCCAACGAAGCGATGACTGCGGCAAAGTTCGCTTCTGCCAGCATCCCGCCCCGCTCCGTCGTCACGATGAAGTACTCGGGCGCGATGGCGTGCCCTACATAACGGAGTGGCCGGCCGCCTCCGGTGCGGATCTCACCATCGGCGGGCAGGTTGTAGTGGGAGGCGAAGTTCGCTTCGAGGAGGACGACGGGCGCTCCGGCATCCTCGGGGGTTAACTGCCGCCCTTCGACGATGTGAACGCGGTTGATGTTCGGCCCGCCCTGCGACAGGTTGACCCCGATGAGTTGTCCCGGGACGAGGATGGTCTCACCTTCGACCGACGCGTCGACCTGGATGGGGACCACCAGCCGCTCCTCGGCGGACGCTACCAGGTCGCGGTCCTCCATGCCGTCGAGAGCCGCCAGCAGAGCGCCCTCCGCCACCGATGTCCCTTGGGCGGATTCCACCCGCAGGTCGAACATGTTCAGTTCGGCATAGCTCCGGTCGCTGGAAACCTCGCGCCAGTTGGCTGTGCTCGAGAGCCCCGCGAACGTCCCCGTTCCGAGGGCTATCACAAGTGCGATCGCCCCGACTTGCAGCCACCGGTCCCGCAGATCGCGCCACGACCAGCGCAGCCACAGCCCGTAATCTCTCATCGCCCGCTACCAGTGCAGGTCCGCGATTTCGACCCGGCCGCCTTCGGGAGGCGCGTCCGAGACGACTCGCCCACTGCTCAATTCGATGACCCTGTCCGCCGTCCGGGCTATTTCGCGGTTGTGCGTCACCACGAGCACGACCCGCCCCGGCCCCACCTGCTCTCGCAGCAACTGGAGAATCCGCACCCCAGTCCGGAAGTCCAGTTCGCCGGTCGGTTCGTCTGCGAGCAGGACCGGATTCCCGGTTGCCAGGGCCCGGGCGATCGCGACCCGCTGCTGTTCGCCGCCGGAAAGCTGGTGCGGAAACTGGTCCACGCGCTCCCCCAGCCCAACCTGTTCCAGGACCGTCCGAGCCCGCTGCCGGCTCTTTCCGCCTGAGGCGTCGATCGCGAACTCGACGTTCTCCCCGGCGGTGAGGCCGGGGAACAGGTTGAACCCCTGGAAGACGAACGAGACCGTCTCCCGGCGGATCCGGAACCGGTCGCTTCGCGAGGCTCCCGTGAGGTCGTGCCCCGCCACCTGGATCGTCCCCCTGGTGGGTGAGTCGAGCGCGCCTACGAGATTCAGGAACGTCGTCTTCCCGCTCCCGGAGGGCCCGAGGACGACGACAAACTCGCCCTCACTGATTCCCAATGTCACGTCCGCCAGCGCGTCGACCCGCCGCTCCCCCTCCCCGTACGTGCGATACACCTCGTGAAGCTGAATCAGGTTCGTCATTCTCGGACAGAGTGTACCTGCTCGAACGTTACTGCACCCTCGGTAGCTCACAGGACGTTGAGTCGAACGGCCCGCGGGTTCGAGCCATTCGGACGGGGCCGCGAGGGCCATCGTGAGCTACCATGCACTCAGAGAAGACAAACCGCCTGCCACGCCGGCAGGCTATCGAGAGAGCAGCCTCCGGCAGGTTGTCTGGCTCAAGGGGAACAGGCATGAAAATGAGGCTGCATGCTCTCTGGAGGGTCTGGTTCCGGCCGATACACGGCCCGCGTTAGCGGGCCAGGCACGGCGGTCATCGCCTGGCGGCACGTTCGAGCAGGGGACACCGAGAGGGATTGGTCCCATCTCCCCGTGAGGGAGGCAGATGCGAATGGCCAGCGGGATGACCGGACAGTTCGAAGAGTAGGGGCTCCGCCATCGCCGGAGCCCCTCTTGCTGCCTTGCGAAGACGTATCGCCATTTGTCCCCGTTTCCGGGTACTAATGACCGTTCGTAATTATCCTCGGGGACCTCACCATGCAGGAGAGGAGTATAGGAATGAAGGCGCTCGTGACCATCGACGATAGCGAACTGTCGCTGTCAATCTTGCGGGCAGCTCGTCGCCTGACGAGGCTCGTGCCCTCGGCCGAGATCCACCTGCTGACCGTCATGGATCCACGCCAGGCTCGCGGGATGCTTGCTGGCTCGACCGAAGTCTCACACGGGGCGGCGGGCACCGTCGCAGTCTCGTCCCCTGCGCCTTCGGTCGTCGAGTCGCACGGTGAAGCCCTCGAACGCCTCGAACGTGAAAATCAGGCCCGGTTGCGCGACCTCGCCGTCCAGAACTTCCCTGGCGGCGATTGGACCTGTCACACGCGCTGGGCCCGCGATGCGGCGGAGACGATCGTCCGCGTCGCGAACGACCTCGATGTCGACATCATCGTCATGGCCACGCATGGGCGGTCCGGTGTTTCCAACCTCGTCGCGGGGAGCGTCACGCAGGCCGTCATAAGGCAGTCCGGGAGGCCCGTGCTCGTTCAGTGCCCCGGCCCGGACGACGACGAAGACTAACCGTCCTGCAGTTGCCCCGGCGCCCCTCTCCAAAAGAGCGCTACTGAACCGTGAGCTTGCCCACCATTTGCGGCAGATGGAGCCCGCACTCGAACCGGTAGGTGCCCGGTTTGGTGAACGTCATTTCGAAGACGCTCTCCTGGCCGCCGTCCACACGCAGGTCGCTCCGGAAGTTCTGCCCCTCGCCATCCCGGCTGGCCACGATAAGGTTGTGCGGGAGGACGCCCTCGTTTACAGCCCGGACCGTAATCGTTTCGCCGACCGGCACCAGCAGCCGCTTGGGTTGGAAGTAACTGTCCTTCATCACGACGACGAGTTCGCCGTTCACCGGCTCCCCCACTGTTTCCTCCCCGCCGCACGCCGAGAGGACTGTTGCCAGTAGTCCGGCTGCGAGGGCGAGCGCCGGCCACGCTCTCTTGCCTTTCCCCCACAGCGCAATGCGTTGAAGCGTCACGGTTCCCTCCGGCTCCCCCGCGTCGGCGCGGCGGACCACGATAAGCATCGCCGAGCGAGCGCGTTAGATGTAGACCGGTTGGGCCCCTGAATCGTGCCCAGGTGGCGGCAATTTCTCATGGCCCGGCGGGCTCCGGCCGGGGTCATGGTTCGATCTCCCCTCGCAGCGTCCGTGAACGGTTCTAGCCCTTCGACCCAAAAGGAACGGCCCTCTGGCCCTCCGTGTCGCACCGCGATTGGCACGACAGTTGTTCTTTCGGAACGTTGTCCTGGGACCACGAAGAAGGAGGAGGGCACACATGACACACATCCGTCCCGCACGGGAAGAAGAACGGGACCAGATCCTCGAACTCTGGGACGACGCCGGCCTCGGTCTCACGACGGCCCCCGAGTGGAACGCCATCACGGCAGGCCCCGGAGCGCGCGTCTTCGTCGCCGAACTGGACGGCGAGGTCATCGGGACTGCCATCGCCGCATTCGACGGCTGGCGCGCCTACATCTACCACGTGGTAGTCACCCCCGAACACCGGGGACAGGGCCTCGCCCAGGAACTCATGGCACACGCAGAAGGCATCCTCCGCCGGCGCGGCGCCTCGCGCGTCTATCTCATGGTCAATGAGAGCAACACGGCCGGCCTCGCCCTCTCCGCAGCCATGGGTTACGAACCGGAGGGGGATGTCGCCTTCGTCAAGGAGTTGGCCGCCACCCCGGCGTTGGCACTCGCCTGAGCCGCCGCGCGTACTCGGCAACGCCGCTGCCAGCGATGGCCTGGCTCTAGGTTCGTTCGGGCGTCGTCGACCGAACGGGGACGGTCTGGCTTTCCTCCAGCCGCTGCACATGGAGCAGTGCTGCCGCCGTGAGGACCGCGAATCCGATCCCGGTAAGGAGCAGTGCCGCCCCCATCACGATGGAGAATAGCCCCACCTGCTCCGCGAAGTAGGCCGTATTTAGCGATGTGCTCAGCGCTGTCACCGTAATCCAGCGATCGCGAAGTGAGTTGGGGAGCGGCCGCCCGTTGGCGTCCTTTGCCGCTTCGTCCGCATTGCTTGTGCCCTTCGGGTCACCGTCAGGAGAGGCAAACCGGCCCATTTGCGAGTAGGTCAGGCCGTCCGTGGCTTCCAGTTGGTGCTGGCGAATAATGTCGGCCTGCGCACGGGCTTCGGAGCCCGTGTCGACCAGTTGGCCGGGAATGGTCGAGTCATCGGGGCCCACGATCTGCTCCTGCCGCAGAGAGTCCCGAACTTCCTGTCGGCCCTGGTACCCGATGACGATGGAGGCTATCCCCGCGATCACGAGGACGAGGCTGGCGAACAATCCGCCAGCGGCGAGTAGCTTGCGAGTGGTCATGCTTCTCCCTGAATGTGAAGTGCGGTGGCAAGCCGCACGTTCATTGTTGCACACAGCCCCTTCAGCCCGGGGGACTACTCCGGAATCCGCACAAAAGGAAACCCCGGCCGTTTGGCCGGGGTCCCTTTGTCGTCCGTGCCTGAGCGGGCTGCCACATACCCGGGCACAGATTCCTCGAATCAGGCGGGGTGTGAGACCATTGCCCCTGCCGTTGCGGCTTCTTCCTTCTCTTCCAGTGCCCGCCAGAGGAGGAGCGCTGCAGCGATCAGGACCGCGAAGCCGATGCCGCTCAGGAGCAGCGCGCCGCCGACTACCATCGAGAACAGGCCAACCTGCTCTGCGAAGTAAGCGGTTTCGAGCGAAGTGATGAGCGTCGTCGCCGTGATCCAGTTGTTTCGGGCCGCGTTGGCAACCGGGTCGCCGTTGGCATTCTTCGCTGCTTCGTCGGCAACGTTCGTGCCCTTGGGGTCGCCGTCTGGCGTTGCGAACCGGCCCATCTGGGCGTAGGTCAGGCCGCCGGTGCGATCCAGCTGATGATGGCGGATGATATCGGCCTGGGCGCGGGCCTCAGAGCCCGTGTCGACCAACTGGCCCGGGATGGTGGAATCATCCGGTCCAACGATTTGCTCCCTGCGGAGCGTGTCACGAACCTCGTCGCGCCCCTGGTAGCCGATGACGAGGGAGGCGATGCCAGATCCGATGAGCACGAGGCT
>DATBWD010000204.1:0-6045 GCA_036515015.1 Tepidiformaceae bacterium | reverse complement strand
CCCGAACCTTGGCCTGCTTCCAGCCCTCCGCCGCGAGGCGACGAGCGCGCCCGAGGGGTCCATCCCCGAAGGTCTGGCCATCGGCAACCCCGACCGTATTGTCGAAGTCATCCGGAAATGGGAAGCCGTCGGCGTCGATCGAATCAACTTCCTCCTCAACGCCATCGAGACGGTGCCGCAGGAAGAGGTGCTCGCCAGCCTGCGCCTGTTCGCGAAAGAGGTAATGCCGAAGTTCGCGGGGAAGCCGGAAGCCGTGGCAGTGGGAGGCGCCGACTAATGCCGCTCGTAGGTAGCCGCGACATCTCCCAACTGGCATCCGAATCGCCGGTCATGCCCGGCCTCGATACGGAACCACTCGAACTGCCCGGAGCGCAGTTGCTTCAACTGCTCTATGAGATCGACGACTCCGGCATGACCACCCTCATCCCACCTGCTCTGCATCCCACCATCCCACCCACGGTGTTCATCACTGTGATGAAGGCACCGGAGAGCCCGTGGGGGCCGTTCGCGCTCGCGGAGGTGCGGATTGGTTGTCGCTCAGGCGCGCGGCCGCGGGCTCTGCTGTACCGGGCCGTCTGCAACTCAGCCGAGGCGGCTGAGGGTCTGGGTGAGCGCTGGGGCTACCCCCTCGTCATGGGAGAGGTTTCGCTCGAACGCGGCTATGACCGCGTCCATGCCACCGCCGCGACGCCGGGGGATGGACTGGTCCTCGATGCCACTCTTCGCAACCCGGACCCCATCGGTAATGGCGACCTGCAGTACATCTCCAGCCTCCACCTCGCCCGGGTCCGGCGCGACGGCGAGGATGTCGTGAGGCTGATCCAGGTCGACCCCGACTACGCGGTCTCGAAGGCCGACCGGGGGCGGCCCGAACTCGCCGCCTGCCGCCTCGGTGCCTTCGGCCTGGAGGGAGCGGAAATTTCGTACGCTGTCTCGGCCTCGGCGGCGACCGTCAATATCACGCTCCCTGCCCTCCGCTACCTGGTCGATCCCAATAAACCGCCGCTCCATAGCGTGGAGCGGATCTAGGGGGCGCGAGGGCCCGACTGCAGTTCAACCCAAGAAGAAGGGGCTGCCGTAGCAGCCCCTTTTCTTTCGTAGTCGAATTGACTTACTAGACCCGGTGGCACCACACCCAGTGTTCTTTGTCGGCGGTGCCGACGTTTCGCCATTCGGGGCGCCGGGCGCGGCACTCGTCGATGGCGATGGGGCAGCGGGTGTGGAACACGCAGCCGGACGGCGGGCGGAGCGGGCTCGGCACGTCACCCAGGAGGATGATGCGCTCGCGCTGTCGCTCAATCGCCGGGTCCGGGATGGGCACCGCCGAGAGCAGCGCCTTCGTGTACGGGTGCAGCGGGTTCTCGAAAATCGAGTCCCGGTCCGTCAGTTCCATGATGTGGCCGAGGTACATGACGGCCACGCGGTCGCTGATGTGACGCACGACGGAGAGGTCGTGAGCGATGAACAGGTACGTCAGGTTGAACTGGTCCTGCAGGTCCTGGAGCAGGTTGATGATCTGCGCCTGGATCGACACGTCGAGGGCCGAGACCGGCTCGTCACAGACGATGAAGTCGGGTTCAACCGCGAGCGCCCGGGCGATACCGATGCGCTGGCGCTGGCCGCCCGAGAACTCGTGGGGGAAGCGGTTGGCGAAGTAGGGGTTGAGCCCAACCGTCTGGAGGAGGTTCTGGACCTTCTCCTTCTTTTCCTTGCCGCTTGCGAGCTTGTGAATGGTGATCGGCTCGCCGATGATGCTCCCGACCGACATGCGCGGGTTCAGGCTCGCGTAGGGGTCCTGGAAAATCATTTGCATCTTGCGGCGGAAGCGCCGTAGTTCGCGTCCCTTGATCTTCGTCAGGTCGGTGCCTTCGAAGTGAACGCTGCCGTCTGTCGGGCGGGTCAGCTGGAGGACGGCCTTGCCGGTCGTGCTCTTGCCGCAGCCGGATTCGCCCACCAGCCCGAGCGTCTCACCGCGCTTCACCGAGAAGGTGACTCCGTCGACCGCCTTCACGTCGGCGACCTTGCGCTGGAAGATGATGCCCGCGGAGACGGGGAAGTAGATCTGCAGGTCCTTCACGTCGACGAGCGTTTCGCCGAGCGTGCCGGTCGGCCTTCGTGCGGTAGTGCTAGTTTGCTGCGCCAACTGCGACCCCCCTTTCCACCCGCTCCGATTCCCAGCAGGCGGCGTAATGGTTCTCGGCCACCAGTTTGAACGGTGGATACTCCTCTCGGCAGCGGTCAACCCGCCACGCGCACCGTGGGTAGAACGAGCACCCCTCCGGCAGGTGGGCGAGGTCAGGCGGGAGGCCCTCAATCGGGACCAGCTTTTCCTTCCGGGTCTCATCGAGACGCGGCACCGAGTTCAGCAGGCCAACGGTGTATGGGTGCTTCGGGTTGCCGTAGAGCTCCTGTGCCGAAGCGGTCTCGATAACCCGGCCGGCGTACATCACGTTCACCCGGTCGGCATAGCGCGCGACCACGCCCAGGTTGTGAGTGATGATGATCACGGCCGTGCCGAACTCCCGGCTCAGGCGGTTCATGACCTCCAGGATCTGTGCCTGGATGGTCACGTCGAGTGCCGTCGTCGGTTCATCGGCGAGCAACAGCTTCGGGTTGCAACTCATGGCCATGGCGATCATGACGCGCTGGCGCATGCCGCCTGAGAACTGGTGGGGATAGTCGTCGAGGCGGCCTCGCGCCTCGGGGATACCGACCATCTCGAGCAGTTCGGCCGCGCGGTCGCGGGCTGCCTTGCCATGGAGGTCCATGTGGAGTTCGAGGGCCTCGGTCATCTGTCGCCCGATGGTGAGCACGGGGTTCAGCGACGTCATGGGCTCCTGGAAGACCATGGCGATGTCGTTGCCGCGGATCTTCCGGATCTCGTCTTCGTCGAGCTTGAGGATGTCCCGTCCCTGGAAGAGGATTTCCCCCGAGACGATCCGGCCGGGGGGCTGTGGGATAAGCCGCAGGATCGAGAGCGCGGAGACGCTCTTTCCGCAGCCCGATTCCCCCACCAGGCCGAGTGTTTCGCCCTCTTCGACAACGTAAGAGGTGCCGTCGACCGCCTTGACGGTGCCCTCCTGCGTGTAGAAGTACGTTCGCAGGTCTTTGACCTCGAGAAGCGCCATCCCTCCTCCTTGCATGCCCGCCCCGGCCGTTGGCCGAAAGGCTTGTTCGAACAGGATTCTCGAGTCGTGGGGAAGAGGAGACTCGAACTCCTACGCCTTGCGGCACATGATCCTAAGTCATGCTCGTCTGCCAGTTCCGACACTTCCCCACAAGTGCGCCGGTGGCCCGCTTCAGGGGCGGACCACCGAGAACGGAACAGGAAAGCTGGTGAGCCGCGAAGGACTCGAACCTTCAACCTAGTGATTAAGAGTCACTTGCTCTGCCAATTGAGCTAGCGGCCCCCGTTGGGTCGGGCCGGATTCACCACCTGGCGCTTCCTGCTCGACAAAGTTTCGACGATTTCGCCCCCGGAGGCAATTAGCGAACCAATTCGCCATTTGGTTCGCTTTACGAAAGCAGCGCTTTCACCAGCCGGTTGGCCGAAGAATACAGGCCTCTGGCTCAAATGCAAGTCCTTTCGGGCACATTCTTTCTGCCCCGTGGATCGACGGACCTGTCGAATGGCGGCTCGTCTCGGTTTTGTCCCCCTCTGCGTTGTTACCCGTTCTCTGGATACACTGCGGCGATGGAACTTTCGACAGGGTTGCCCGGCTCAGGCGGGGACCTCTCCCCCGTGATCGCGGGAGCGCGCCGGGTCTTTTGCTGTCACCGGGCGCAGCTCACGGGCAACCACCCACCAAACTCGCTCGCAGCGATACAGGAAAGCGTCGCTGCAGGCGCTCCGCGCCTGGAAATTGACATCCGATTTTTGGCCGATGACTCTCTCATGGTCGTTCACGACCGCTCGCTCCCCGGAGTATCCGGCGCCCTCGAACGCATCGATGTGCTCGACCGGGCCGCGGCACAGGCCCTGCACCTGCGGGCGACCGGGACCCAGCCCTGCTTTCTCGAAGAAGTGGTCGAGGTGATGGCCCCTTTCGAAACGCTGCTCCAGGTGGACCTCAAGCTGATGCGCCCGCTCACGACGTCACGTCTGGAGCGCCTGGCCAACGCCCTCGCACCCCTCGGCGACCGGGTGCTCATCGGCTCGCAAGGATATTGGAACCTTCAGATGCTGGCTGCAAAAGGACTCCCGGTGGCGTTCGACCCCACGCTTCAGTGGCACTACTTCCCCGGCCGGAAGGGCGAGGGGCTCAGCCCCGCTCGGCTCGGTCTCCACGGCCTCTGGGACGACGCGACCATAGCCCACACCCCGGCCGTCGCGTTCGACCATTACATCCAGTCGCGCGTCACTGACCTGCTCAGCCTTGTGGAAGGCGTGCGCGAGTGGATGGTCGACAGCCGCACGCTGCTGCATATCGCCTCGCTGGGCGTACGCGTGGGCGAGCTGCTCGCGAGCCGTGGAGTCGCCCTCGCGGCATGGACGCTCCGGGACGAAGGGGCGGAAGCTTCGATGGCCAAATTGGCATCGCTCTTCGACCTCGGCACGACGACGGTTATCACCGACCATCCGCTGCTGCTGGCGGGTTACGCTCGGGCGCTGTCGGTCTCCCCACCGCTGGGGCCAGGCGTTGCCGTGTAGATGCCGGAAGGTGCTCCCCAAGGGAAATCGCCACCGGTCGCCTTGCGGACTCCAGTCGCCCGACTAGACTTGCTGACAATGAGACTCCTCGGACCCGTCGTGGCGGCGTTGCTCGCAGTCGTGATCGTCTCCACCGCGTCCGGTCACTCCGAGCCGGAACGAGTGTTTCCTGGTTCCGGAGCAGTCCTGGTTGAGCCCCCGACCGAAATTGTGCTGGTAATGACCCAGGAGATGCTGCGCCAGGCTGGCGCGAACGACATCGACGTGGTCGATGCCGAAGGTCGCGAGGTGACGGAAGTGGCCGCCTCCATCGACAACGCCGACCGCCACCGCCTGTCAGTCCCCCTCCCCGCTGCGATCGCACCGGGCGAGTACACGGTCCGTTGGAAGACGGTGAGCGCCGAGGACGGCGACACCGCCGAAGGCAGCTATGCCTTCACTTTCAATCCCGAAGGTCCTGCTGCCGCGGGGACAGAAGTGGTGCGCGAAAGCCTTCTCGGGCCTGCCGCCACCGCCACACCGGCAGGGGACGAGCCGTTCGGCTTACAGGAGGAAGACGACGGGGTCACCTGGGTGTTGGTCGTTGCCGTGGGGGTCGCCATGTTCGTGATGGGCGCGGGAGGCACCTTCCTTCTCGTCCAGAAGCGGCCGTGACGCGCCTCGTAGCGCTGTCCGTCGCTCTCGTCGTAGTCATCGGCGCATTGCTTCCCGCGCCCCGGATGGCCTCCGCCCATGCGACCCTCGTCAGTTCCGAGCCAGCGGCCAACGACTTCCTTCGGCGCCCGCCCGATGTCGTCGTCCTGAACTACAGTGAACCGCTCGCACGTTCGTCGAGCGGCCTCCGGTTGCTCGACGCCAACGGGGCGACAATCGAGACCGGCCCAATCACGTTCACCTCCAACAGCCTGGGCATGCGAGCAGCTGTCCCCCGCCTGGCACCCGGTATTTATAACGTGGTCTGGGAGAACGTCTCGACCGTCGATGGTCACGGGCTGCGGGGGTCGTTCCCGTTCACGGTACTCAATCCCGACGGGTCTATCCCGAATGCCGTCAACACCGTCGGGCAGATAAGCGGGTCACACGACCCGGTCCCGCTCGCTGATGCGGCAGCGGTCCGCCTGCTGTCGCTTACCGGTTTGCTCATCGCGACCGGCGGGGCGCTTGTGCTGCTGCTATCCCGGCGTGTCGAACCTGCGCAGGCCGCGGGGCTGAGGACGATGATCCTGCTCGGCGCCGGCGTGGCGCTGATAGCGGCCTTGCTTAATGTCGCGGTCATCAGCCGGGAATACGCGGGCATCGGGCCGGCCGAAGTCATCTTTCAGAGCCGCATCGGAGGCTACTGGCTGGTGCGCCTCGGAGGGGCGCTGTTGATCCTTATGGCCGCTGCCTTCGTG